>NZ_JBEORG010000006.1:0-248749 GCF_040302145.1 Spirillospora sp. NPDC127506
CCCGCCAGGGGCACGGCTGGTTGGCTACGTCCGGTAGGGATAACCGCTGAAAGCATCTAAGCGGGAAGCCTTCCTCGAGATGAGTTCTCCCACCCCGTTGTGGGTGTAAGGCCCCCGGTAGACGATCGGGTTGATAGGCCGGAGATGGAAGCGCGGTGACGTGTGGAGTCGACCGGTACTAATAGGCCGAGTGGCTTGAACACACACAACGTTCAAAGCAAGTCGCTGTGATGTTCGCGTCCCTGTGTGGTTCTCAGGAAACAACCTGGGTGCCGCAGAGTATAAGAGAATACCGAGCCTGGCCGGCTTGGACGGGTCTTCCCGCACCTGTGAAGGGGTGTCGGGGTTGGTCGTTCGGTGGTTTTGGCGAAGGGGAAACACCCGGTCCCATTCCGAACCCGGAAGTTAAGCCCTTCAGCGCCGATGGTACTGCATGGGAGACTGTGTGGGAGAGTAGGACGCCGCCGGACTCATATTGCAGAATGGCCCCGCCGACATCGGCGGGGCCATTCTCGTATCTGCGAGAAAACCTTCCCGCCCTCGACCGGCCAATGGCCGGGGGCCGCCCGTGGTCTCACTGTCCCTCCGGCTATCTCGGCCTCGCCCAGGACGGCAGCCAGACTGGCCCCGGAAGCGCCGGCAGGCCCGCGAAGTACTCGATGATCGCCCGGAGTCCCGGATGCGGATTCGCCTTCGGCAGCATCAGGGAGAGCGGGTAGGCGAGCGTCGGCTTCGCGATCGGGATGCGGCGCAGGTCGTAGTTCGCCGGCCAGATGTACCGGTCGCGCGCCGCGACGAGGGTCGCGACCTCCGCGGATTCCGCGAGGGTGTCCAGGAGCACCTCGTTGCCGAAGTTCGGGCCTGTCGCGTCGACGCGGAGGTCGAAGTCGGTGACGAGTTCGTCGTAGAACTCCGCCCATTCGCTTCGGGGGACGATGCCAGGCACCCAGATCCGGAGGTTGCGCAGCCGGTCCGGTGTCAGCGTCCGTGCGGACGCGAGCGGGTGCCCGGGGCCGACGAGCAGTTCCAGCGGCGAGTCGAAGGCGTGGATCATGTGGACGTCCCGCGGCAGCGTGGCCGGATCGGTGACGGTACGGAACGAGGCGTCGACGTCGCCGGCCTGCACGGCGGCGGCCGCCATGTGCGGGTCGTCGACCTTGAGGGTCACCACGTCGAGGTCGGTTCCGGGATGCGACCGCCAATACTCGTGCAGGAGGACGGCCTGCGCGCTCCGCAGGCCGAGAACATCGATCCGCAGGGCGCGCGAGCCCGGCCTCACCGCGGTGACGGCGCGATCGACACCCGCGACGATGCTCCGTGCGTGCGGGAGGAACGCCTGCCCGTCGAGCGTCAGCTCGACCCCTCGGGCGGTGCGGGTGAACAGGCGAACCTTCAGCTCGCGCTCCAGGGAGGCGATCCGTTTCGAAACCGCCTGCTGTGTCACGCCGAGCTCGTCGGCCGCGTGCTGCACCTGCCCGAGGTCGGCCGCCCGGACGAACGACCGCACCGCCTCACTGTCCACCGATCCAGGCTAGGCCTGCACAACCGAACGTTGTGGCTCGCTGGGACGCGGTTGTTTGAAACCGGTCCGTCATAGCTGCTGTGCTTCATCCCTGCTTCAGGACCCGACCGCCGGTTGTCGCGAGGGAGTCGCGTGCGCGTGAAATTGGGGGCCGGTTTCGGCTGGCTGTGGTCGGCCTACGCCGTCAGCACGTACGGCACGTGGCTCGCGTTCGGAGCGTTCCCGCTGATCGCGGTGCGGGTGCTGGACGCGCCGGCGTTCGCCGTCTCGCTCCTCGAAGCCGCCGGACTCGCCGTCGCGGCCGTCGCCGCGGTCCCGCTCGGGCCGTGGGTGGATCACCGGGCCAAGCGTTCCGTGATGATCGGGATGGACCTGGTCCGCTTCCTCGCGATGGCGAGCGTTCCGGCGGCGTACTTCCTCGGCCTGCTGTCCTACGTCCAGCTGCTGGTCGTCTCGGTCGTCTCCGGAACCGCGGGCATCGCGTTCACCGCCGCGTCCGGCGCGTACCTGAAGCACCTCGTCCGGGGCGAGCACCTCCTCGTGGCGAGCGGGAGGTTCGAGGGGACGAGCTGGGCGGCGACCGCGGTGGGGCCGCCGCTCGGCGGTGCGCTCATCGGGCTGCTCGGCCCGGTCGCCACGATCCTGGCCGACGCCTTCAGCTACCTGCTGTCGGCGCTCGCGGTCCGCCGGATCCGCGGCGGGGACGTCGCGGCGCCCCGCGACCCGTCGTCCGGGCCGCGCGGGACGGACCTGCTCGACGGCTGGCGGTTCATCTTCGGCGACCCCGTCCTGCGGCGCCTGTTCCTCAATTCGGTCCTGGTCGGCGGCCTGATCATGGCCACGGCCCCGCTCGTGGCCGTCCTCCTGCTGGGCGAGTACCGCTTCACGGCCCTGCAGTACGGACTGGCCTTCGGCGTCCCGGCGGTCGGCGGCTTCGCCGGCGCCCGCCTCTCCGCGCGCCTTGTGCGGCGGTGCGGCCGGCACCGGATCATGATCGTCTTCGGCTGGCTCCGGTCGGTGTTCCCGCTCGGCCTCGCGTTCGTCCGACCCGGCGTCACCGGGCTCGTCACCGTGATCGTCGTCGAGGGTCTGCTGATCACGTGCATGGGCGTCTTCAACCCGATCTACGCCGCGGAACGCCTGCGGAGGGCGCCGGCGACCCATGCCGCAAGGGTTCTCAGCGCATGGAGCGTCAGCGGCAAGCTCTCGCAGGCCGGCCTCATGGTGGTCTGGGGCGTCCTCGCCACGCTGACCAGCCCCCTCGCCGCGATCACCGTCTCCGGCGTCCTGCTGCTCCCCACCCCTCTCCTGCTGCCCAAGCGGACACCCGCGGTGGACGATCCCACCACTGTGCGACCCGCCGAAGACGTCGCGGCCGCATGACGCAGCCGCTCCCATGGGGCGGAGCGGGTCAGCGGGTCACCTTGTCGAGGAACGCGTGCAGGTTGGCGAGCAGGCGCGCGGTCTTCTCCTCCAGGCTGAGGGACTCATCGAGGCCGCTGCCCGCGACGGACTGCTTCTTGCCGCGAACGTAAAGCGAGCAGTCCAGGTCGCCGCACAGGTACTGCCCCACCGAATTGCCCTGCCGGCCCGCCTCGCCGGTCCGCCGCGCGGTCATCAGCGCCACGCCGCCGCCGGTGCGCGGGGTCAGGCACAGCGAGCACATGCTGCGCGAGGTGAAGCCGCGGAACGCACCGGAGGCCACGCGCAGCGAGATGCCGGCGAGCCGGCCGCCGTGCTCGGCGACGAGGTACGCGCGGCCGGGCGCCCCCGGATCCTGCCAGCCGAGGAAGTCCAGGTCGTCCCAGGGCAGGCCGGCGAAGTCCTTGGGCAGGTTCAACCGCTTGGCCTCGCCCTTGGAGCAGTTGACGAAGGACGCGCGGAGGTCCCGTTCGGTCAGGGGTCTCATGGGCGGCGAGGCTACGTCTTCCTAAGGGTCTTAGGCAAATTCTTTGATACATTAGGCGAATGGGAGGGGAGCCATGGTTCGCGCGGGGGTGACCGTCGAGCGTCTGACCCGGGCGGCGGCGGAACTGGCCGATGAGGTCGGCTTCGACAAGGTGACGGTCGCGGCGCTGGCGCGCCGGTTCGGCGTCAAGGAAGCCAGCCTGTACTCGCACATCAGGAACGCGCACGACCTGAAGACGCGGATGGCGCTGCTCGCGCTGGCCGAGCTCGCCGACGAGGTCGCGGCCGCGATCGCCGGACGCGCGGGCAAGGACGCCCTGGTGGCCTTCGCGGGCGCGTACCGGAGCTACGCGAAGCGGCATCCGGGCAGGTACGCCGCGGCCCGCATGGAACTCGACCTCGAGACGGCGCGCGCGAGCGCGGCGGGGCGGCACGCGGAGATGACGCGGGCGATCCTGCGCGGCTACGAACTGGCCGAGCCCGACCAGACGGACGCGGTCCGGATGCTGGGCGGCATGTTCCACGGTTTCGTGAGCCTGGAGACCGCGGGAGCCTTCCAGCACCACCCGCGCGATATAGAGGCGTCCTGGAACAGGACCTTGGACGCCCTCGACGCTGCGCTGAGGAACTGGCCCCCGGCCTGACACCACGGCGCCCCACCGGCCGCCCGTCCAGTGGCGGGTGGCCTAGAACTCCTTGCCGGCCAGGACGGTGTCGGCGTCGACGATGCGGTACGCGTAGCCCTGTTCGGCCAGGAAGCGCTGCCGGTGGGCGGCGTAGTCCTGGTCGAGGGTGTCGCGGGCGACCACGGCGTAGAAGCGGGCCCCGGTCCCGGACGCCTTCGGGCGCAGGAGGCGCCCCAGGCGCTGGGCTTCCTCCTGGCGCGAGCCGTAGGCGCCCGACACCTGCACGGCGACCGACGCCTCCGGCAGGTCGATGGAGAAGTTCGCCACCTTCGACACGACCAGGACGCTGATCTCGCCGGAGCGGAACGCGTCGAAGAGGCGCTCCCGTTCGCGGACGCGGGTCTCGCCCTTGATGACCGGGGCGTCCAGGAGCGCGCCCAGCTCGTCGAGCTGGTCGATGTACTGGCCGATGACGAGCGTCTGCTCGCCGCGGTGCCGGTCGACCAGCGCCTTGATCAGCTCGGTCTTGGTGTCGGTCGTGGCGCAGAAGCGGTAGCGCTCGTCGGGTTCGGCGGTCGCGTAGGCGAGGCGCTCGGAGTCGGTGAGGGTGACGCGGACCTCGACGCAGTCGGCGGGCGCGATCCAGCCCTGCGCCTCCATGTCCTTCCACGGCGCGTCGTAGCGCTTCGGGCCGATCAGGGAGAACACGTCGCCTTCGCGGCCGTCCTCGCGGACGAGGGTGGCGGTGAGGCCGAGCCGGCGGCGCGCCTGCAGGTCGGCGGTCATGCGGAAGATCGGCGCGGGCAGCAGGTGCACCTCGTCGTAGACGACCAGGCCCCAGTCGCGGGCGTCGAAGAGCTCCAGGTGCGTGTAGGCGCCCTTCCGGCGGGTCGTCATGATCTGGTAGGTGGCGATGGTGACCGGCCGGATCTCCTTCTTCGTGCCGGTGTACTCGCCGATCTCGTCCTCGGTGAGGGACGTGCGGCGGAGCAGCTCCTGCTTCCACTGGTGCGCCGACACGGTGTTGGTGACGAGGATCAGCGTGGTCGCCTGCGCGCGGGCCATGGCGGCGGCGCCGACGATGGTCTTGCCGGCGCCGCAGGGCAGCACGACGACGCCGGAGCCGCCGTGCCAGAACGCGGAGGCGGCTTCCTCCTGGTAGGAGCGCAGCTCCCAGCCGTCCTGGACGAGGGAGATCGCGTGGGCCTCGCCGTCCACGTAGCCGGCGAGGTCCTCGGCGGGCCAGCCGAGCTTGAGCAGCGCCTGCTTCAGCGCGCCCCGCTCGCTCGGGTGGACGAGCACCGCGTCGTCGCCGACCCGCTCGCCGATCATGCCCTTGACCTTCTTGGCGCGCAGGACCTCCTCCAGCACCGACCGGTCGGAGGACGACAGGACGAGCCCGTGCACGGGGTCCTTCTCCAGCCGCAGCCGCCCGTACCGCGCCATCGTGTCGGCGACGTCCACCAGCAGGGCGTGCGGGACGGGGTAGCGGGAGTACCTGATCAGCGTGTCGACGACCTGCTCGGCGTCGTGGCCGGCGGCGCGGGCGTTCCACAGCGCGAGCGGCGTCACCCGGTAGGTGTGGACGTGCTCCGGCGCCCGTTCCAGCTCGGCGAACGGGGCGATCTCCTTGCGGCAGGCGTCGGCCAGCTCGTGGTCGACCTCCAGCAGCAGCGTCTTGTCGGACTGGACGATGAGCGGACCGTCGGTCAAAGCAGAAGCCCCCGTCGCGATGTCGGTGATCGATGCCACGTCCGGACACCCGTTGCCGCACGGTACCCCAGGAGCGGCGGCGCGGCGCACGGTCCGGGCGCGGACGCATTCCTTCAACGGCGGCGGACGCCCCGCTCTTCCCGCCCCGCGGGCCGCCCGGCGCGGGCGGCCTAGACGCCGGAGGTGGAGCTGTAGCCGGAGTCGGCGTTGACCACGACGATGATGTAGATGATGGCGATGGCGATCCCGGAGACGATCGACAGGGCGAACAGGACCCAGCCCGCGATCGTCAGCTTGCGGGCCGACTCGGGGTCGTTGTGGACGCGGCCCATCGCGATCGCCGACACGATGGCGCCCGGGATGCCGAGGATGCCGCAGCACAGCAGCACGCTGGCGATGTTGCAGACCAGGCAGGCGGTGGTGGAGGCGTTGCTCGTGGGCCGGACGGGCACGCCCGGCGGCCCGTAGGCGTAGCCGGGCGGCGGCGCGGGGGAACCGGGATACGGTGATCCGCTCCAGCCCTGGCCCCCGTAGGGGTCGTTCCAACCGGGCGGGTTGCCGCCGTATCCGCTCACAGACGGGCCTCCTCCGCGCTCCGGTGTGACCTACAAGACTAGGACCTCCGGGACGCGCCACGGGTTCCATTCGCCCGGAAGATCACATCCGCGGCTAGGCGCCGGAGTCGTCCAGTTCGGAGACGCCGGTGATGCGGTGCAGCGCGAAGCGGTGCACGGCGGCACGGGTGGCGTCGTAGCCGGTGAGGAAGCCGCCCTCGACGCGCACGGGCGCCACGATGCGGCTGGACGCCTGGCCCTGCTGGTCGAGGTAGCCGATCCAGACCCGCCCGCCGCGGTCGACGGCGGCGCGGAGCCGCTCGATGGTGGCCATCGCCGGCGAGCGGGGCGGCTCCCCGGCGGGCGCCTGCCGGGCGTGCTCGGCGCCGTGCCGGGACGCCTCGTCCCCGGCCCGCAGCGCGCGCACCGCGGCGGCGACCACGGACGCGTCGGTGCGGGCGTCCGGGCGCAGCCGGACGATCTCGGCGGTCGGCGGCGGGTCGGCGCGCTGCGCGTCCGGCCGGGTCACGATCACGCCGCCGCCGGGCGCCTCGGCGACCGGGGCGAGGCCCATGGCGCGCAGCCCGTCGAGCAGGTCGGCGCGCTGCAGCGCCGACGCGAGGACGGTCGGCGCGAGCCGGTGCAGCCGCAGCGGCTCGGCGCGGCGGTCGGCGAGGATCTCGTCGAGCGTCGCGGCGGAGTCGGTGCGGACGTAGGACGCCAGGGCGCCGACGCGCAGGTGCCCGTGCCGCCGCGCCACGTCGTCGATGAGGTAGGTGAGCGGCTGCGGCAGCGGGGTCGCCGAGTGCCGGGTCAGCAGGTCGGTGATGTCGGCGGCGGAGCGTCCGGCGTCCAGCGCGCGGCGCACCGACTCGGGGGTGAACCGGTAGACGGTGGCGCCGCCGGTGGACTCGACGTCGGCGATGAGGGCGAGCTCGCGGGCGAGGCCGGTGACGAGCGGGCCGGGCGCGACCGCGGTCAGGTCGGCCTGGATGAGGATCTCGTCGACGGGCTCCGGCAGGTACTTCTCCAGCGCCGGTTCGGGGTCGTCGCCGGCGAGGAGGTCGCGGGCGAACGGGACCAGCTCCCCGAACCCGGTGAGGCCGAGCGCGGCGGCCTCGCGCAGCGTCCAGCCGAGGAGCCGCTCGCGGGTCGGGCCGCCGCGGCGGGGCCGCAGCCAGCCGAGCCGGGTGCGGAGCGCGTCCTCGTCGACGAGGGCGCCGCGCCCGGCGTCGGCGAGGACCTCCAGGATCTCCCGGCGGACGGCGGGGGCGGTGGACCGCACCATCGCCTCGCTGAGCGCGTTGATCAGCCGGTCGCGGTCGTCGCGCTCCCCGGCCAGCCCGGCGGCGCGGTCGGACTTCAGCCAGCCGCGGGCCAGCTCGGTCCAGCGGCCGGCGGTGTCGCGCATCAGCCACAGGTCGTAGGCGGGGGTGGGCAGCCATTCGCCGTCGAGGTCCCCGCTGCGGGTGAGCAGGCCGGCGGCGTAGGCGGTCTCGGCGAGCAGCGCCGCCTTCCACTCCGGGACGTCCAGCAGCGTCGCGGCGGTGCGCAGGTCGCGGACGGCGAGGCCGCCGCTGCGCAGCACCGGCGGCGGTTCGAGGCCCCAGCGCTCCAGCAGCTCCTCGACGAGCCGGACGGCGGCCGCCGCCTCGCCCGCGGCGGCGCGGACGACGACGTCCTCGGCGCGGGGCTCCCCGGCCCGGGACGGCAGCGGCGGCGGTTCGGCGGGGACGTCCCGGAAGAGGCGCCCGCCGCGCAGGTGCAGCGCGACCTCGCGGGGCAGGGTGACCGTGCGGTCGTCCTCGGCGGCGAGGAGGCCGCGGGCGAGGAGCCGCTCGATGGGGGTGGTCGCGGTGGCGACCCGGACGGGGCGGCGCGCGTCCGCGACCCGCCCGACGGGCGGCCCCCACGCCAGCTGGTCGAGGGCGGCCGCCGCCTCGGGCCCGGCGTCCTCGATGAGCGCCGCCGGCTCCGCGAGCAGTTCGGCGAGCCGGCGCAGCAGGCGCGCGGCGTCGGGGAACCCGCGCGGCGCCTCGCCCTCCAGGTCGGTGATCAGGTCGGTGAGCCGTTCGGCGGGGTAGCCCGCGAAGACCTCCCGGACGGGCGGGCCGAGCCCGGCCGGGTGCGGCAGCGCCTGCCGGACGCCGGGCGCGGTGGCGAGGGTCCCCTCGCCCCAGGCCAGCCCGTAGCGGCGCAGCGTGCCGAGCGCCTCGCCGACCTGCGCCGCCGTCGCGCCGAGGCCGGCCGCGAGCGCGTCCGGGTCGGGCGCGGGCAGGACGAGGAGGGATTCGAGGACGGCGAGCGTGAAGCGGTCCAGCCGGTCGAGGGCGCGGGACACCGCGGCGGGCGTCGCGGCGCGCGCGGCGAGCGCGGTCAGGTCGGCGGGGACGGGGGCGAGGAGTTCCGGACGCGCGGTCAGCAGCGCGCGCAGCTCGTCGTCGTCTCGCGCGCGAAGCCAGTCCGCATACGTTTCCATGCTTTCCCCAACCTTATGACGCGTGCACGCCGCGGTACGCGGGTCTCCAGGGTAGGAGCCCGCGGGACGTGCCCGGCGCCGGTGGGGCCCGGGACGTCGCAGGTCAGGTGGCGGGTGTGCGCTCCAGGTGCACGAGCCCGAGACCGAGCCGCGCCCAGCTCTCCACGAACCGCTTCTCGTCGATGCGGGTCGGAGGCTCGTACATCGACTCGTTCGCCAGCCAGTAGTTCACCACCGCGCCGCCGAGGATGGAGGCGATCGCGGGCCAGTCCTCGTCGGCGCCCTCGAACTCGGGCTGGGCGGCGAGCCAGGTCGCGATGCCGTCGTAGAGCGGGTTGACGATGCCCTCGCGCATCTCCGCGACCAGGTTCGGGAACTGGTCGAGGTCGCGGAACAGCACGCGGATGAGGTCCTGCTCCTCGCGCATCTTGGCGAGGCCGGCCTGGCAGGTCATCCGCAGCCGGATCTCCAGCGGGCGGTCCTCGAAGACGGTCGCCTGGGCGAGGACGTCGCTGATCTGCCGGCGGGTCCGCTCGATGTGCTCGCGGATTGCGGAGGCGAGCACCTCCTCCTTGGACCGGAAGTGCCGGTAGAGGCCGCCCGCGCCCGGGGACAGCCCCGCCGCGGCCTCGATCTCCGCGACCGACGTCGCCGCGTAGCCCCGGTCGGCGAAGAGCCGGAGCGACTCGGACACGATGCGGTCGCGCGTGGATGGCGTCATGGTGATGAATTCCTCCGGAAGAACACTAAGGCATGTTGGGGGCGGCGGGCGCCGCCCCGGCCCCGCGGCACGCCCGAATTCGCGATGCGCCGCCTCCGCGGGCCGGGAGGACTAGAGTTCGAGGGCGCACGCCCCGTCGCCGGAAGGGGCGTCGCCGGAAAGGTCGACGATGTTCAAGTCTCCGCGGAAGGCGGCGGGCGGGGCGTTCCTGCCCGAGGACTTCGTGGTGCCCACGCTGGTGGCGGGGCCCGACTTCCAGATCCGCCCGATCACCGTGCACGACGTGGTGAAGGACTACGGCGCCGTGATCGGCAGCCTGGACCGGCTGGCCGGCCGGTTCGGGCCCGAGTGGGGGTGGCCCGACCGCGAGTTCACCTTCGAGCAGGCCCTGATCGACGTCGCGTGGCTGCAGAAGCAGGGGCAGCTGCGGCGCTCGTTCAGCTACGTGGTGATCACCCCGGACGGGGAGCGGCAGCTCGGCCGCATCCACGTCGCCCCGTCCGACGAGCCGGGCGCGGACGCGGTCGTGGTGTTCTGGGTCCGCGCGGACGAGGAGAACTCCGTCCTGGAGAAGGAGCTGGAGACGTTCGTCCGGCAGTGGGTGACGACGGCCTGGCCGTTCGAGAAGGTCCGCTTCCCCGGCCGCGACTAGCCGCGGGGGCGGCCCGCGGGGCGGGCCGTGCGAGCGGGCCGCGGACCGGGCCGCGGGTCAGGCCGCCGGTCAGGCCCATCGCCTGACGATGCCGACGATGATCCGGCCCACCACCAGGTAGACGAGGGCCGCCAGGCCGTAGTTGACGGCGACGTCGGCCTTGTGGTTCGCGGGCTGGAAGACGTCCTTGAACTGCCAGCACAGGTCGGTGGCCCGGTCCCCGAACCAGCGGACGATGTCGTTGGCCGTGTTGGCCTCGAACGCCACGAACACGATGTGCACGGCCAGGATCGCCACGACGACCGTGGTCGCCACGGAGATCGCGGTGGCCAGCGCTCCGACGGCGCAGCGCCGCGCCCCGGCCGCGCGGGCCGCGAACGAGGGGCGGGTGCGGGGCGCGCGGTGCTCGCCGCCCGGCTCGCCGCCCGGCTCGGTGCGGGTCATGGCGTGCTCCTGCACGGCATGCTCCCGCACTGCGCGCTCCTGCCCGTCGTGCTCCTGTGCGGCGTGCTCCTGCGCGGGGGCGGCCCGGCCGGCCGGCCGGTCGGGGTTGTCTGCCATCTGCGGCCTCCTTCACCGGGGGCTGTGCCGGGGGCGGACGGCGGTGATCGTCCTTGGCGTCGGGGTGGGGTGTTCGGGGACTGCGTTTTCCCTGGTCATCTGGTTTGTGGTCGGGGGCTCGGGTATATCCGCATCACGGTCCCGTGCTCTCCTACTCGGATCCCGTCGCATCGCCACTACCAGGAGAGCGCGGGTCCTTTCATGTGTCCAGCCCCTTACCCTGTGGGACGTGCTCGATCTCGTCCCTCCCGCTTCGTCCGGTTCCGAGTCCGGTGCCGGGTTCGCCGTCGGTTTCGACCTCGACCTGACCCTGGCCGACACGCGGGCCGCGATCGGCGCCGTGTACGCCGCCCTCGCCGCGGAGACGGGCGTCCCGATCGACACCGAGGCCGTGGTCGGGCGCATCGGGCCGCCGCTGGAGGAGGAGCTCGCCCACTGGTTCCCGGCGGACGAGGTGCCGGCGATGGCCGCCCGGTACCGGGCGATCTACCCCGACATCGCGATCCCGGCGACCGTCCTGATGCCGGGCGCCGCCGCCGCGCTCGACGCGGTGCGGGCCAGGGGCGGGCGCGCGGTCGTCGTGTCGGGCAAGAACCAGGCCGACACCGAGCGCACCGTCCGGTTCCTCGGGCTGCGCCCGGACGCCGTGGTGGGCGGGCTGTTCGGCGCCGAGAAGGGCGTGGCGCTGCGCGAGCACGGCGTGCGCGCCTACATCGGCGACCACACCGGCGACGTCGACGCGGCGCGGGCCGCGGAGGCGGTGGCGGTCGCCGTCGCGACCGGCGCGTTCGATTCCGCCGCGCTCACCGCGTACGGCGCGGACGTCGTCCTGCCCGATCTGCTGGCCTTCCCCGAATGGCTCGGCGGATTCCGGGCAGCCTGATCTGCGACGCGATATCCGGGTGCCGACGGCGGACGTCCCGGATAGCGTCTGAGGCGTTGCCCCACGGGCGTCGCGAGGGTACCCGGAATGTTCACCGGCCCTCGGCGAGGCACTAATCTTGGGGGCGATTCAGGACGATTACCGAACGAGGTCTCCGGTGCCGACTGGCAAGGTCAAGTGGTACGACTCCGAAAAGGGGTTCGGCTTCCTCACCCGCGATGACGGCGGGGAGGTCTTCGTGCACTCATCGGCGCTGCCGGGCGGCGTCACGTCGCTCAGGCCGGGCCAGCGCATCGAGTTCGGCGTGGTCGAGGGGCGCCGCGGCCAGCAGGCCCTCCAGGTCCGCGTGCTGGAGTCGCTGCCCTCGGTGGAGAAGACCATCGCCAAGCAGCGGCGCAAGAAGCCGGACGAGATGGTCGTGATCACCGAGGATCTCATCAAGCTGCTGGACGGGATCTCCAACACCTACCGGCGCGGCAAGCACCCGTCCCCGGCGGAGGCCAAGAAGATCGCGACGGTGCTGCGGGCGGTCGCCGACGACCTGTCGCCCTGACCCGGCTCCCCGGGCCCGCCGTCCCGTCCGCTTGAGCGGAATGACCTGAGCGGGATGACCTGAGCGGGGCGGCTTGAGCCGGGTCAGGCGTGCATCTCCGGGTGCGCGTCCTTGATCTTCGCGGACGGCGCCGGGCGCCGGGTGCGGCGGCGCGTCCCCGCCTGGCGGGACACGAGCAGCCCGAACGCGACGGCGAGCGCCGCCGCGACGATCGCGAGCGCGACCCGGCCGTCCGCGACGATCGACATGCCGAGGCCGAGCAGCCCGCCCAGCACCCAGCTGAGCTGGTGCAGCGTCTCCGACACCGCGAACGTGGACGAACGCATGTCCTCGCCGATCTCGCGCTGCACGACCGCGTCCATGGACAGCTTGCCGAGCACCTGGCCGAGCCCGGCCGCGGTCGCCACCGCGAGGGCCGCCCACAGGCCGAAGAACGCGGCGCCCGCCGCCGTGACGCAGGTGACCGACGCCAGCGTCGCCGACACGATGAACCGGGGCGCCCGCGCCTTCATCCAGGCGCCGAGCGCCGTGCCGATCAGCCCGCCCGCGCCCGCGCACGCCGCCAGCAGGCCCAGCGCGACATGGTGCGACACCGGGTCGAACCGCTCCTGCCGCAGCAGGAACGCCAGATAGATGATCAGGAAGCCGGAGAAGGCGCGCAGCACCGCGTTGGCCTTCATCGCCTCCGCGACGACGGGACCGACGCGCGGCAGCGCCCGGAAGCGGCGCGGCCGCTTCGCGGCGGCCTCCGGCCGCGGCTGCTCCTCGGGGACGTCGACGTGGCCGGGCAGCCGCATGGTGAACACGACGCCCAGCAGGAACACGACCGTGCCGAGGCGGAGCACCCAGCCCGCCCCGATGAGGACGGCCAGGCCAGCCGCGACGGGCGCCGTGACCGACGCCGCGATCAGGCCCGCGAACGAGGCCCGCGCGTTCGCCGTCACCAGCGTGATCTCGTCCGGCAGGACGCGGGGGGTGACCGCCGCCCGCAGCACCCCGAACGCCTTGGACAGCACCAGCACCCCGAACGCGGCGGGCAGGAACGTGACCTGGTCGCCGTGCGGGAGCGCGCTCGCCATCGCCCAGCACAGCAGCGCCCGCATCACGAACGTGCTCGCGATCGCGTACCGGCGGACGTGCCGCGCCCGGTCCAGCGCCGGGCCGATCAGCGGCGCGACCAGCGCGAACGGCGCCATCGTGACGACAAGGTAGAGGGCCACCTGGCCGCGCGCCTGGTTGACGTCCAGGCCGAAGAACAGCGTCCCGGCCAGCGCGACCGTGACCATGGCGTCGCCCGCGGAGTTGAACGCCGACGCCTCGATCAGGCTGCCGAGCCCGCTGCGCCCGGCGCCCTGCGCGTGCGTGACGCGGCGGGTGAGCCGGCCGGTGCCGAGCACCGCCGAGCGCGCGCCGCGCCCCGCGCGCGCCGCGCCCGCGGCGGCGGCGCGCAGCGACCGTCCGACCCTCGCCCGTACTGCCATGCGCCCTGTTCTCCCCAGCGTCCTCTCTCAACGGCCGCTCCGGCTCGCCGCCGGGCGCGGCCATAGGAGCCGCTCGCTTGAGGGTACGTTCCCCGCCGGAATGAACGCTCACCTCCGCCGCGGCCCGGGCGGGTGTCCGGCCACGTCCTCCGATGGGCGAGAATTGACGTGTGAGCCCACAGCGCCAGTCCAGCCCAGCGCGTCCCGCCGCCGCGCGCAGCACGTCCGGGCCCGCCCGCCGGACCCGCACTCCCGCCGTCGACCCCGCCTGCGCCGAGGCCGTCGACCTCGCCCGCGGCGCCGCCGAGGAGACCGCCCGCCCGCTCGGCGTCGGCGAGCACCTCGGCCTGCGCGCCGAGGGCGACCGGGTGGTCACGCACTATTTCGCGTGCCTCGCCCCCGGCTACCGGGGCTGGCGCTGGGCCGTCACCGTGACCCGCGCCGCCCGCGCGAAGAACGTCACGGTCAGCGAATGCGTCCTGCTGCCCGGCGACGGGGCGCTGCTCGCGCCGCCGTGGGTGCCGTGGCTGGAGCGGCTGCGCCCCGGCGACCTCGGCCCCGGCGACCTGCTGCCGACCGCGCCCGACGACGTCCGGCTCGCGCCCGGCTTCACCCAGGTGGACGACGCCACCGACCACGCGGCGCAGTGGGAGCTCGGCCTCGGCCGGGTCCGGGTGCTGTCGCGGGAGGGCCGCGACGAGGCCGCGACCCGCTGGTACGAGGGCGTCGCCGGGCCCCGCGCCCCCATCGCCGCGTCCGCCCCCGCGCAGTGCTCCACCTGCGGCTTCTTCGTCCCCCTGGCGGGCGAGCTGCGGCAGCTCTTCGGGGTCTGCGCCAACGAGTACGCCCCCGACGACGGCCGGGTGGTCTCCGCCGACCACGGCTGCGGCGCCCACTCCGAGGCCGTCTCGATCCCGGCGGCGTCCGAGCACAACCCGCCGGTGATCGACGAGCTGGGCTACGAGGTCGTCCCGTCCGCCGACGAGGACGCCGCGTCCCTGGACGACGAGGCCCTCGGTCACAGCTGACATGCCGGACGCCTTCGGCACGCGGGCCCTGCGCGAGCGCGTGCTGCGCGCCTGGGCCGAGTCCCCGGCGCGCTTCCGCGAGGACGCCAACGCCGAGGAGGACCACGCCCTGGGCGGCTACCGCGACCGCGCGGTCATCGAGCTCGCCCAGAACGCCGCCGACGCCGCGTCCCGCGCCGCCGTCCCCGGCCGGCTGCGGCTGACCCTGCGCACGGCGGCATCGGGCGCCGGGCCGTCGGGCGCCGTCCTGACCGCCGCCAACACGGGTGCTCCGCTGGACGCTCCCGGTGTGGAGTCGCTGTCCACGCTGCGCGCCTCGTCGAAACGCGGCGAGAGCGGCGCGACCGGCCGGTTCGGCGTCGGGTTCGCCGCCGTCGCGGCCGTCACCGACACGCCCGCGATCGCGTCCGCCCTCCCGGCCGGCGACGCGGCCGGTCCGCGGCGGGCGACGGGGGTCGAGTGGTCGCGGGAGCGGGCCCGGGAGCTGGTCGAGGGCGTGCCCGCGCTCGCCGAGGAGGCCGCGCGGCGGGGCGGCCACGTGCCGGTGCTGCGGCTGCCTTTCGCGCTGGACGACGCGCCGGAGATTCCGGACGGGTTCGACACCCTCGTGCGGCTGCCGCTGCGGGAGGACGCGGTCGCGTCCGTGCGGCGGCAACTGGAGGACGTCGGGGCGGCGCTGATGCTGGCCTTGCCGGCGCTGGAGCGCGTCGAGATCGATGTCGAGGGGGACGTCCGCGAGCTGTCCGCGGAGCGGCGCGGCGGCGGCGAGGTCGTCATCAACGGGGCCTTGTGGCGGACCGTCGAGGCGCACGGGGAGATCCCCCGGGCGCTGCTGCGCGACCGTCCGGTGGAGGAGCGGGCGCGGCCGTTCTGGCAGGTGCGGTGGGCCCTGCCCGAGGACGGCTGGCCCGAGGGCACGCCGAGCGTCGTGCATGCCCCCACGCCCAGTGACGAGCGGCTCGACCTGCCCGCGCTGCTCATCGCGTCGTTCCCGCTGGCGCCGGACCGGCGGCATGTCGCGCCCGGGGCGCTGACCGGGTTCCTCGTGGAGCGCGCCGCCGAGGCGTACGTGCGGCTGCTGGCCGAGCCGCCGGTGTCGCCGCGCGTGCTCGATCTCGTGCCGGGGCCGGTGGGGGCCGGGGAGCTCGACGCGCGGGTGCGGCGGGAGATCCGGGGGCGCCTGCCCGAGGCGCCCGTGCTGCCGCATCGGACGCGCGGCCGGGACGCCGTCGCGGTGGACGCGCCGGCGGCGTTCGTCGAGGTGCTCGGCGGCGCGGACGCCGTGGTCGGCGGGCTGCTGCCGCCCGAATGGCCGGCGCGCAGCCCGGCGCTGGCGGCGCTCGGGGTGCGGCGCGTGGAACTGGCCGACGTGATCGACGAGCTGGCCGCTGTGGACCGCGAACCGGCGTGGTGGCACCGGGTGTACGGGACGCTCGACGGGGCCGCCAGGGACGCTCTGGGGGCCTTGCCGGTGCCGCTGGCGGGCCGGGCGGGCCGGGTGGCGCGCGGGCCGCGCGGGCTGCTGATCGCGGACGGCGTCGACCCGGCCGGGCTGGACGTGCTCGGGCTGCGGTTCGTCCATCCCGAGGCCGTCCACCCGCTGCTCACGCGGCTCGGCGCGATCGAGGCGGGGCCGCGGACGGTGCTCGCCGACCCCGCCGTGCGGACGGCCGTCGAGGAGTCGTTCGAGGCCGATGACCCGGACGCGGTCGCCGAGGCCGTGCTGGGGCTCGTGGCGGCCGCGCACCTCGATCCCGGCGACGAGCCGTGGCTGGCGGAGCTGGCCCTGCCGGGGGACGACGGGGAGCTCTACCCGGCGGGCGAGCTGCTGCTGCCGGACAGCCCGCTGCGCGGCCTCATGGCCGATGACGCGCCGTTCGGCGTCGTGGACGGCCGGGTGCTGGAGCGGTGGGGCGCCGACACGCTCGCGGCGGTCGGGGTCCTGGACGGGTTCGCGCTCGCCAGGGCCGAGGACGTCAGCCTCACGGGCCTCGCCGACGAGGCCGAGACCCTCGACCTGGCCGACGAGGACCTGTGGGCCGATGAGGTCCTGACGCGCATCGGGCCGCAGGACCTTCCGCCGCTGGTGCCCGAGTTCGCGGCCGTCCGCGACCTCGAGCTCGTCGACGACTGGGCGGCGGCGCTGAGGCTGCTCGCCGCGCCGCCGTGGCGGGCCGCGATCGTGGATCCCGCCCACGTCACGCTGCACGACGGCAGGCGCGCCGCCGTCCCGTCGTACACGGCGTGGTGGCTGGGGCGGCACCCGGTCCTGGACGGCCGCAGGCCGGGCGACTTCCGGCTGGGCGGGGACGAGGCGCTGGCCGGGCTCTACGACGTCGCGCCGGAGGGCCTGGACGAGCGGTTCCTGCTCGCCCTGGGCGTCCGTACGTCGCTCGACGAGCTGCTGGAGGAGCCCGGCGGCGCCCAAGAGCTGCTCGATCGGCTCGCCGACCCTGATCGGCCCGTGACCCGGGCCCAGCTGGGCGTGCTTTGGACGGCCCTGGCCGACGCCGCGGAAGTGGCGGTCGAGCCACCCGACCACGTCCGGGCCGTAGTGGACGGCGAAGTCGAGGTCGTGGACGCGGGGGACGCCCTCATCCTGGACAGCCCCGACCTCCTCCCGCTCCTGCAAGGGCAGCCCCTCGTCATCGCCGCCCAGGGACGTGACACGCGCCTCGCCGAACTGCTCGATCTCCCGCTGGCGGGGGACGAGATTCCGGGCGAGGTCGAGTCAGAAGCCGAGAAGCGCCCCGTGCCGGACGCGGTGAGAGCCGTCCTGCCGGGCGCTCCGGCCGACTACCTCGCACACGGTCGCCTCATCGTGGACGGCCAGGACGTCCCCTGGTGGACGAGGGACGGCGAGATCCACGCGACCGGAGTCCGCGGCCTGGCGCGGGCGCTCGCCTGGTCGACCGGGAACTGGGCCGACCGCCTCCTGGTCGAAGCGGTCCTGCGCGACCCGGAGGCGCTGCCCGTCCTGCTGGCCGAGGCCGACCTGGAGCCCTAGTCGACCCGCTCCCGCTCCGCGGGGGGATCCGCGGTGGGCTCCGCGGCCGTGGACCCCTCCGCCGTGGACCCCTCCGGCGGGGACACGGCCCGGCGTTCGGCGCGGCGTTGGGCGCGGGCGGCTTCGGCGCGGGCGCGTCCGGCCTGGAGCCTGGGGATGTACCACATGGCGAACAGGCCGATCCCGATGCCGGTGGCGCACACCCACAGCCACCAGCGGTCCTCGGACGGCAGCCCGACGATGAGCAGCACGACCAGCGCGATCGCCCACGCGACCGTGCCCGCGGCCGCGATACGGACGTCGTTGGTCTGCATCGGCGGGGGATCCGGGCGGCGCGGTCGGCTCATGGTCCTCAGGCTACGTGGAAGGAGCCGGGCCGTCCTCAGCCGACCAGGGTGATGAGCAGCTCAAAACGGGCCTCCTGGACGGTCGGGGCCTGCGGCGTGGCAGCATGGGCGGCAGCACCGGGAGAGCAACCACATGACCACGCGACCATGACCACGCGACCATGACCACGTCACCGATCCGGGGGCGGACGGCGTCCGCGCCGGGGCTGGCCGAGGAGCTGCGCATCTCGATCGCGCGGCTCACCCGCCGCCTGCGCAATCTGCGCCCGCCCGCGGCGGGGGACGGCGGCCGCCCGCTGTCGCTCACGCAGTTCGCCGCGCTCGCCGCGATCGAGCGGCACGGGTCGATGACGCCGCGCGAGCTGGCCGACCACGAGAAGGTGCAGCCGCCCTCGATGACCCGCGTGATCGCCCACCTGGAGGACCGCGGGCTCGTCGCGCGCAGCCCGCACCCGACCGACGGGCGGCAGGTCGTGCTGCACGCCACCGCGGCGGGGTCGGCCCTGCTCGCGGACGAGCGGCGCCGCAAGGAGGCGTGGCTGGCCAAGCGGCTCGCCGAGCTGACCGCCGAAGAACGCGAGATCCTGCGCCGGGCGGCCCCGATCATCGACCGCCTCAGCCGCTCCTGACTCCCGGTGCGGGAGTGTGGCCGGGTTCATGGCCCTTGCCGGAATGAAGATCGCCCGATTAACGTTAGCTTTGGTAATGACTTCTGCTAACGAAACCCCCGATGAGCCGGAGGGGACCGCGACGCGCGGCGCCCGCCGCCGCCGCGCGCATCCCGCCCGCGCCGCCGCTCCGGTGACCCCCGCGCCCCTGAAGGCGGCGGCCGCCGTCCGCTCCCGCCGCCGGCCGTCCCCGGCGCGCCCCCTCGCCCCGGCGCCCGTCCACCCCGCCTCCCGCACCGGTTCGGCCCCGCAGGTTGATCGGCCGGCGCAGCTCGACGGGCATGCGCCGGGTGATGAGTCTGCGGGCGCCGCCGAGGCGGCGACCGCTCAGGCGGGCCTCAAGGCCGGCGGAACGTTCCAAGACGGCCCCCTCGACGAGCCCGCGCCGGACGAGCCCGCTTTGGAAGGGTCCGCGCTGGACGAGTCCGCGCGGTCCGCCGAGCCGGAGCAGGCGGCTCCGGAGGGCGGGCGGCAGGCGCGGCGCGGCGGGATGTTCCGGTCGCTGCGCAACCGCAACTACCGCCTCTACGCGGCCGGGCAGGTCGTCTCCAACACCGGCACCTGGATGCAGCGGGTCGCGCAGGACTGGCTCGTCCTCGAACTCGCGCACGGGAGCGGCACCGCGCTGGGGATCACCACCGGGCTGCAGTTCCTGCCGATGCTGCTGTTCGGGCTGTGGGGCGGCGTCGTCGCCGACCGCTACCCCAAGCGGCGCGTCCTGATGCTCACCCAGATCTCCATGGGCGTGCTGGCCCTGGTCCTCGGGCTGCTCGCGGTCAGCGGGAACGCCCAGGTCTGGCACGTGTACCTGCTGGCCTTCGGCCTCGGCGTCGCCACCGTCGTGGACAACCCGACCCGGCAGGCGTTCGTGATGGAGATGGTCGGCAGGCGCGACCTGCCGAACGCGATCGCGCTGAACAGCGCCACGTTCAACGGGGCCCGGCTGCTCGGCCCGGCGGTCGCCGGAGTGCTCATCGCGCTCATCGGCACGGGGCCGGTGTTCCTGGTGAACGCGGCCTCGTTCGGCGCCGTCCTGTTCGGGCTCTACGCGATGCGGACCGACGAGCTGCACGACGTGCCGGCCGTCAAGCGCGCCAAGGGGCAGCTGCGCGAGGGGCTCCGCTACGTGCGCGGCCGCCGCGACCTCATGCTCGTCCTGATCCTCATCGGGTTCCTGGCGACGTTCGGGATGAACTTCAACACGACGGTCGCGCTGGTCGCCAAGGAGGTCTTCCACACCGACGCGTCGGCGTTCGGGCTGGCGTCCAGCATGCTGGCGCTCGGCGCCCTCAGCGGCGCGCTGCTGGCCGCCCGGAGGGTCGCCAAGCCGCGGCTGCGGCTGCTGGTGGCGATGGGCCTGGTGTTCGGGGCGCTGGAGGTCGTGACCGGGCTGATGCCGACGTACTGGCTGTTCCTGGCGCTGCTCGTCCCGACCGGCATCGCGATGATGACGATCACGACGGCGGCGAACGCGACCATGCAGCTCGGCGTGTCCCCTGAGATGCGCGGCCGGGTGATGGCCCTCTACATGCTGGTGTTCCTCGGCACGAACCCGGTGGGCGCGCCCGCGGTCGGCTGGCTGGCCGAGCACTTCGGGGCGCGGATGAGCCTCGTCCTCGGCGGGCTGGTGTCCGTCCTCGCCGCGCTCGCCGTCGGAGCGGTGGCGGCCAGGGGCGCCGGGTTCGCCGGGCTGCGGCGGCTCCGCCCCGGCCGGAGGATGACGGCCCCGATCGCGTGACAACGGGTGCCGTCTGCTGGAAAGCTGGCCGCGTGGCCCTCCGGACGCTCCCATGAGGCTTTTCGTGGCGCTCGTGCCGCCACCGGACATCCTGGACGAGCTTGAGGAGGCCGTCCGCCCGCACCGGGACGCGCAGCCCGCGCTGCGCTGGGTGCGGCGCGACCTGCTGCACGTCACGCTGACGTTCCTCGGCGAGGTCGACGACCGCACCCTCGACCGGCTGCTGCCGCGGCTGGAGCGCGCCGTCGGGCGGCACGAGCGGATGACCCTGTCGCTGGCCGGCGCGGGCGCCTTCCCCGGCAGCGGCGCGCACGCCCGCGTCCTGTGGACGGGCCTGTACGGCGACCGCCGCGGGCTGGCGCGGCTCGCCGCGTCCACCACCGCCGCCGGGCGCCGCGTCGGGACGCTCCCGGACAAGCACCGCGGCTTCCGCCCCCACCTGACGCTCGCGAGGTCCCGGCGGCCGGTGGACGTGCGGGCGCTCATCGACCCGCTGTCGGCGTTCGCGGGCTCCCCGTGGACGGCGCACTCCGTCCAGCTGATGCGCAGCCACCTGCCGGGCAAGGACCAGAGCCAGGTGACGTACGAGTCGCTGAAGACGTGGTCGCTGCGTCAGAGCTCCGGCGGGGGCGGCGCGGGACGGTCGGCGTCCGGCGGCCCCCACGGGACGCCGTAGCGCTCGCAGGCGCGGCGCAGCTCGTCCAGGTCGGGCGGGAACGTGATCTGCCGCAGCACCCGCCCGGACGGCGCCCACACCACGAGCCGCGGCATCCGCTCCGCCGACTCGTCGATGCCGACGCCGCCGACGCGGTCGCGGGCCAGGTCCCATTCGACCTTGCCGCGCCTGGTGACGACCGCGAGGCCGGCGGACGACACGCGCAGCTGCGAACGGTTCCGGTCGTACAGCCAGTAGCCGATCAGGCCGATCACCAGCCCCGCGGGCACCGACCAGCTCGCGGTCGCGTTGAAGCCGCCGAGGTCGGGGCCGAGCCAGACCGCGCCGAGCAGCGCCACCGCCTCGCACAGCAGCACGCTCATCCCGTACGTGCCGACGCGGGACCGGCGGGTGGCGTCCAGGAGGGCGCCCGGCGCCGTGACGGGGCTCGGCGGGGCCGAGACGGGGAACGTGACGTCCTGCGGCAGGCGCGCCGGGACGTCCCGCGGGCCGTCCGCGCCGCCGCCCTCCGGGCCCGCGGGCTGCGCCGGGAGCGCGGCCGCCGCCCGCTCGGGCTCGGGCGCGGCCAGCGTGGACACGGCGGAGTGGAACGCGGCGCTCATGTACGCGTCGTACTCGGCGTCGTTGACGGGCAGGCCCGCGCGGCGCGCCGAGTCGCGCAGGTCGGTGCGGGAGATCCGCAGCGCCGACAGCGGCGCGGCGAAGAACTCGTCGCCGTCGGAGTCGTACAGCCGCACCCACGCGTGCCCGCCGATCGTCAGCAGCTCGATGCCGCCGATGCGGTCCTCCGGCATCTTCAGCACGACGTCGCCGGCCGCGTCGGCCCAGCCGAGCCCGCCGTCGGTGACGACGAGCCGGCCGCCGGGCACCTGCGCGAAGATCTCCGGCAGGCCCTCCAGGCCGTAGTCCGGGCGGCGCGGCGCCCGCGCCCCCGGCGTGATCACCCGGTAGCCGTGGTCGTCGAGGGCGTGCGCGAGCTGGAAGCCGTCCAGGCCGTGCGCGGGCAGCCGCGCGACCAGCTCCAGCCGGTGCCCGAACGCCAGCGCGGCGAGGTCGGCGCGGCGCGGCTCCCCGCTGACCGGGTCGAGCCGCAGGCCGGGCCCGACGACGACCGCCGCGACGTCGCCCGCGGGCAGTTCCTGCACCTCGCGGCGGCGGCCCGGCCGGGCCCGCACCCGCAGCCGGTCGGCGGTGATCGTCCAGCGGATCTGCGCGGCGCGCAGCAGCCGGCGGCGCGCCGCGAGGACGCCCGCGATCGCCGCCAGCACCCAGCAGCCCGCGGCGAGCCGGGCGCCGAACTCGCTCGTCCCGTCCAGCGCGATCCGGACGATCATCACGGCGCCGAGCAGCGCGGTCAGCGCGCCGAGCAGCATGATCCGGCGGCGGCTCGGCAGCGGCTCCGGCGTGTCCAGCCGCTGCTCCCCGGCCCGGCCGCCCCTGCCGCGGCCCGGCCGGCCCGCGGCGGACCCGTCCCCGGACCCGTCCCCGGACGCCTCCGTGGACGGCTCGGCGGGCGGCTCGTGCGCCGCCGCCAGCAGCGCGGCCTCCTGGTCCAGCAGGCGCTTCTCGGCCGCGTGGTCGCGCGGCAGCGGCCCGCTGCCCGGAATGTCGTCCTCCAGCCCGGAGGCGCGCAGCGCCTCGTCGAGCGCCGGGTCGAGCAGGTCGGTGGCCTCACCGTCCAGGACGTGCATGGGGATGCCGAGCCGCCGCGCCGTCACGAACACCGCGAGGGGCTCCAGGCCCATCGCGGTCAGGCCGCCGACCGCCGTCCGCCCGAACCGGTGGAAGACGGTCAGCACGCCGTCCCCGGTCGTGATGGCCAGGCCGTCGATCCGGGACCGCTCGTAGGACGTCATGACGAGGCCGCCCCGGCCGATCCGCTCCAGGCCCGCCGCCGACAGCCGCCAGTACGGGCGGGGCCTGCGGCGGCGCGCGTCCGGGAGCGCGCCGAGCAGCCACGGGACGGCGGCGACGGCGCCGATCAGCGCGGCCCACAGCCACACCGGCCGGATCGGCAGCAGCGCCAGCGCCACCGCGAGGACGGTGAACGGGCCCGCGGCCACGGGGCGCCACCGGCCGCCGGAGCCCGCGAGGCCCACCAGCTCATGCTCCACAGTCCGCATCCTCACACGTGTCCCGGCGGGACCGTCGCCTCCTTTCGCGATCCGGTCGTCCTCCGAAAGCCTTTTCCATCGTGCCGGTCAGGTTGTACGGGCGGCTCACGTCGCACGGTTCCCGCCGGTCACCGTCGCCTCCTCAGCAGCCCGTAGCCCACCGCGCCCGCGATCCCCAGCGCCAGGAACAGCCCCACCCGCGTGTTGGTGGCGTCCCGGTGGCCCTCCTCGGTCCCGCCCGCGGTCTGCGCCTCCTTCGGCGGCGGCGCCGGCGACGGGCGCGCCTCGTCCGGCAGCGGCACCCGGTAGACGGGCTGGTTCTTGCCCTCAGACCCGACCAGCAGCGACGTCCCGTCCGCGGTGTAGGTCACCGACTCGCCCTGCGCCTGCACGGGCAGGTCGATCGACTTCAGGGTCCTGCCGGGCCTGCCGTCCGGCCGCACAGAGTACAGCCGGGCCCCGAAGTACGTGCGGATCACGCAGGTGCGGCCGTCGGGGGAGAACGCGCCGTCGGTCGCGATGGCGGGCGCGTCGCCGACCTTGCGCATGACGTTGAAGCCGCTGGTGCGCAGCCGCCTCGGCGCCTCGTAGATCTTTCCGCCGAACAGCTTGCTGGCGATGTAGAGCCGGTTGGTCTTCGGGTTGATCATCAGGGTCTCGGCGTTGCGCGGCCCGTCCGCGTACTTGATCTTGAACGCGGTGGCGCGCAGCGTCCGGCTGCGCAGCCGCGCCGGCTCCGGGATCCGGTACACCGTCACGTACGGCCAGGCGCCGCCGAGGTTGTCGCCGATGTCCGCCACGAAGATCGCCGGGCGGCCGCGGTCGTCCTTGCCGAGTGCGATGGCCTCCCAGTCGCGGGCGCTCGCGCCGCCCACCGTGAGCACGGCGCGCACCCGGCCGTCCGGGCCGAGCGCGAAGATCTTCGGGACGCCGCCGGAGTCGTTGTGCGTGTAGACGACGCCGGGATGCAGGGCGCTCGCCGCGAGCCCGCTGGACTCGGTGATCCGCGGGTCCCTGATCGTGAACGCCGTCCGGTCGCCGTCGGCGGCGTGCGCCGGGGCGGGGGACAGGACGCCGGCGGACGCGCCGGCGACGGCGAGCGCGGCACCGGCGCGAGCGACGATGCGGCTTGCTGACATGGCCTGATCATCCCCGTTCCGCGCCCCGTCGATCATATGACCCGCGCCGGTCAGCTCAGCAGCGCACCGATGACCACGGCCAGGACGAGCGCGGTCAGCACGGTGGGAAGCAGCCAGCGGGGCGCGCGGTTCACGGGTCTGAGCTTATTCGTCCCGATGGACGACTCGAACCGTCCGCCCATGATCTGCATCTCATGTGACATGTGCGGATTGTTCGGGATGGTACGTTCGCCGTTCGCCGACGACCCGGGGATCGCCTCGGACGTGTTCGTCACGCTGGGCATGCTCGCGGAGGAGCGCGGCACGGACTCGGCGGGCTTCGCGTTCCTCGGCGCCTGGCCCGGCCTGGGCGGGTTCCCGGGCCTCGGCGGGCCCTCGGGCGGCTGCCGGGTGGTGAAGGGCCGCGGCCGCTTTGCGGAGATCTGGCGTCCCGCGTACGTCTCGGAACTCGACCGCTCGCCGGTCGTGCTCGGCCACACCCGCTGGGCCACGCAGGGCTCGCCGCGGGAGCCGCGCAACGCGAGCCCGATGGCCGTGCGGGACGTCGTCGCCACGCACAACGGCGACATCGACGTCGCCGACCTGCGGTCCCGCTTCGCCCTGCCGCCCGCGGCCGGCGCCACCGACAGCGAGCCGATCTTCCAGCTGCTCGCCGAATGCCGGCGGCCGTCCGACGTGACCGCGGTGCTCGAAGCCGTGGTCGGGCGGGTCGCGCTCGCCTGGGTCCACCGCGACCGGCCCACCGAGGTGCACCTGGCGCGGGGCGCGCTCAGCCCGCTGACCGTCGCCGTGGACACCGACCAGAACATCTACTGGGCGTCCAACCCGCGCTGGTTCCGGGACGCCGAGCGGCACACGAGCGTCGAGTTCGCCAGCGTGGTCATGCTCCGCGAGGGCACCTACGTGAAGGTCGGCATGGAGCGCCGCCCCGGGCGCCGCGACGCCCCCGAGGTGCTCGCGACCGCGAACTTCGTGCCCACGGCCCGCGACACCGACATGGACCCCCGCGTCTGGACGGGCTTCACCCGCGCCGACCAGGAACGCGACCGCGCCGGCCTCCTCCACCGCGCCGTCGAACGCGCCGGCGGCACCGGCGGCGCGGACTCCCCCCTCGCCGTCGCCGGCTGAGCCCCGACCCAGACAGATCAACGCCCAACCGGCGGTCACGGGCAGGCACGCGGAGCGAGCTCTGCGAGCGCAGCGGGCATGCCCGGCGCGCCGCGTCCCCGCAGCGGCGGGAGCGCCGGCGACCAGAGCGAGGAGACCCGTGCCGCGCAGCCGGGGGGTTTGGGGGGTCGCCCCCCCAATGAGCTAGAGCCGCTCTACCACGTAGTCGACGCAGGCGGTCAGGGCTTCGACGTCGTCGGGGTCGATGGCCGGGAACATGCCGATGCGCAGCTGGTTGCGGCCCAGCTTGCGGTACGGCTCGGTGTCGACGATCCCGTTGGCGCGGAGCGTCTTGGCGACGGCGGCGGCGTCGACGTCGTCGTTGAAGTCGATCGTGCCGACGACCTGCGACCGCTGCGCCGGGTCGACCACGAACGGCGTCGCGTACGAGGTCTTCTCCGCCCAGGTGTAGAGCCGCTGGGACGAGTCGGCTGTGCGGGACGTCGTCCACGCCAGCCCGCCCTGGCCGTTCATCCATTCGATCTGCTCGGCGAGGAGGAGCAGCGTGGCCACGGCCGGGGTGTTGTAGGTCTGGTCCTTGGCGGAGTTGTCCGCGGCGGTCTTCAGGTTGAGGAACTCCGGGACGTACCGGTCGGACATGGCGATCTCGTCGATCCGCTCCAGCGCCGCCGGGGACGCGAGCGCCACCCACAGGCCGCCGTCGGCCGCGAAGCACTTCTGCGGCGCGAAGTAGTAGACGTCGGTCTCGGACACGTCGACGGGCAGGCCGCCCGCGCCGGAGGTGGCGTCCACCAGGACGAGGCCCTCGCGCGCGGTGGTGCCCGCCGGGCGCTTGATCGGCATGGCGACGCCCGTCGAGGTCTCGTTGTGGGTGAGGGCGTAGACGTCGACGTCCTCCTCGGCGGACGCCTCCGGGTGCGTTCCGGGCGGGCCGGAGATGACGGTCGGGTCCCCCAGCCAGGGAGCGCTCGTGGTGACCTTGGCGAACTTGCTGGAGAACTCACCGAACGTCAGGTGCTGCGAGCGCTGCCGGACGAGCCCGAACGCGGCCGCGTCCCAGAACGCCGTGGTGCCGCCGTTGCCGAGCAGGACCTGGTACCCGTCGGGGAGGGAGAACAGCTGGGACAGCCCCTCCCGGACGCGCCCGACCAGGGACTTCACCGGCTTCTGGCGGTGCGAGGTCCCCATGTAGGCCGAACCCGACTCGGCGAGGGCGGCGAGCTGCTCGGGGCGGACCTTGGAGGGGCCGCACCCGAAACGGCCGTCCGCGGGCTTGAGATCGGCTGGGATGTCAATGGTTGGATTCGCGCTGTCGGTCACTTGTAGAAGGCTATCTGACCTGCAACGAAGATCGCGGGCCGGGTTCACATGCCGAGACGCCGGCGCCGCCACGCCCAGGTCAGCAGGGCCGCCAGCGCCGCCGCGCACACGCCGGCGACCACGGCGGGCGGGTAGATCCAGTCGTCGCCCCTGGCGTGCGCCTCGATGGCCGTGCCGACGGAGTCGTAGACCAGGAAGCCGAGGAAGAGCGCGGTGACGACGACGGCGATCCGCCCAGACACCGCGTTGGTGCGGCGGCGGCGCTCCTCGCGCTCCGCCTCGTACCGGCGCAGCTCCTCGGCGGCGTCGGCCTTCGCGCCGGACGCGTCCCTCGCGGGGCCGACGTCACCGTCAAGTGGCTCGTCGGGGGGTTGGCTCATGCCGCCAATGATGACAAATTCGATCCGTTTGATCGTCCGCTGCGTCCAATAGCGGCGGCCGGGGGCGAAGGAGAGTGCGAACGGGAAGCGAGGCGTGTGCGTATGGCGGGCGACGGCGACCGGATCCTGAGCGAGGATCGGCTGCGCGGAGTGCTCGACCTGTTCGAACGGCTGCGGGAGCGGCCGAAGTGGCGGCTGCGGGAGCGGCTGCGGCCGCTGCTCCTGCTGCTCGGCCCCGCCCGCGCCACCTCGCACGCCGCCGAGATCCTGAAGGCCCGCTGCGAGGACGAGCGCGCCCCGGTGTCGCACATCGCCGCCGACACGCCCGCCACCGACGTCGCGGGCGTGCTGCGGGAGGCGAAGCGGGAGCTGTCGCAGCCGAGCAGCCACGGCCGCGGCGAGCCGGGGATGCGGTTCCCGCTGCTGGAGATGGCGCTGTGGCTGCGCGACCTGCGCGAGATCCGGCTCGCGGGGGACCGCCCGGTCCCGCGCGGCGCCTCGGCCGCCGAGCGGGAGAACCACCGGCTGGTGCGGCGGCTCACGCATCCGCCGGTCGGCGACAACGAGAACGCGCGGCGCCGCGAGCTGAACCGGGTGATCCGCCGCCGCGGCCGGGACGTCCTGCGCGACCTGGAGGAGACGCGCGGCCGGCCCACGCAGTTCCTGTCGTTCCTGGAGCAGATCGCCCCGATCGGGATCGCGGTCGTCGCGCTGGTCAGCGCCGGGACGGCGGCGGCGCTCGACCTCGCGTCCGCCGTGCTGGCGGCCGTCATCGGTCTGGGGTTCGTGACCGTGCAGATCGTCGCCCGGACGCGCGGCTGGTACGGGGTGCGGCGGTTCCGCTGGTTCCTCCGCCAGCCCTACATGGACCGCGACTCCACCGGGTTCCTCGGCTTCGCGCTCGGCGTGTTCGACCCGCGCCCGGTCGAGCCCGACGACCACGGCGAGCAGCTCGACCTGCTGCTGGTCGCCGCGTTCCTGGAGGATCTGCGCCGCAACTACCGGCGCGACTACCGCCGGGCGGCCTGGGCCCGCGTCCGCTACCCGGTGCTGATCTTCGAGCATCTGGCGGCCCGCCACCCCGGGGTGGCGTTCGTGGAGCTGGCCGAGCGGGTCCGCGCCGACTGCCAGGCGAGCGACCGGGTCTCCGGCTTCGACCCGCTCATCGTCGTGGCGGGCGTCGACCCGAACGCGCCCGCCGGCGACGAGCCGTCCGCGCCGCTGCTCCTCGACCGGCTGTCGCAGGCGATCCGGGTGGACGTGTCGTCCGGTGAGCCGCAGAGCGTCGTCGCCGCGCGCGGTCTGTGGGACCGCTACACCCGCGAGCAGCGCCGTGTCGGCGCCCTCGGCTCCCGCCGCGAGCTGCGCGTCGACGTCACCCGCGACCCGGGCGGTGACCTGCCGCCCGTCCGGCCGGTGCGGCGCCGCCCGCGGCTCGCGCACCCGGCCCTGCCGTGGATCGCGATGGTCGCGGTCGCGGCGGCGTCGATCACGGTGGTCTCGGTGCAGGTGGTGAAGTACTGCTCGCCCTTCGGGATCAGGCGGATGGCGAACGGCGAGTGCGTCGGCATCACCGACGGGTCGTTCCGCTTCGGCGAGGACTCCGGCGGCGAGAACAACGACAACCGGCTGAACAGGGTGCTCGACCGCATCGAGGCGCTGAACGACCACGTGCGGGAGTCCGGCAAGCCGTACGCGACGGTCGTCTACCTCGGCCCGGTGACCGCCGACCCGTCCATCAAGAACAAGCGGATCGACCTGCTCGCCGGGGTGCAGGGCGAGCTGATCGGGCTGGCGATCGCGCAGAAGCGGTTCAACGACGCCGCCGAGGGCGACGATCTGCGGCTGCGGGTGCTGGTCGCGAACGCGGGCGCCAAGTTCAGCTACGCCGAGCACGTCGCCCGGCAGATCAGCCGGCGCGCGCTGGAGGACCGCTCGATCGTCGCGGTGGTCGGCTTCGAGCAGAGCCGCCGGCAGACGCAGGAGGCGATCAAGCTGCTGGCCAAGTCGGCGCTGCCCCTCATCGGCACGGCCAACAGCTACGACGGGACGGCGCTGCTCGACGGCGACGCCGGCTTCTCGCCATACTACTTCCGGCTCGCGTCGCCCAACGCGCGGACCGCCGAGCACGCCGCCTACTGGGCGCGGCACGGCGACGTGGGGGGCCGGAAGGCGGACGACGCGGTGGTCATCTACGACGGCGACCCCGACGACCTCTACAGCCGGAACCTGGCCGAGGACTTCCGGAAGGCGTTCCGGCCGGGCAAGGCGCGCATGCGCCCGTACGGGAACCCGGGGGAGCTGAACAAGGCCGTCCGGGAGGCGTGCCAGGACCAGCCCGACATGTTCTACTACGCCGGGCGCTCCGACGAGTTCCGCTCGTTCATCAACGTCCTGGAGCTGTCGTGCCCGAAGCGGCCGCTGGTCATGGCGGACGACGAGATCGCGAAGTACGTCAGCGACAACGCCGCCGAACTCGGCCGCAAGGACACCTTCGACCTGTACTTCACGCCGCTCGCCGCGCGGGAGGCGTGGACGTGGCGGTGGATCGGCGACCAGGCCCCGCAGACCTTCTACTCCGACTACGACCCCGCCGTGCGGGAGATGACGGACGAGGACGCCGCCACCGGCCGGCGGCCGTCCATCACCCGCGCCGCCGTCGCCTACGACGCCGTGACGCTCGTCGCGACCGTGGCGAGCAGGGTGTACTGGCAGGAGAAGGCGCTGCCGTCGGCGGGATCGGTGTTCGCGGCGCTGAACGACCCCGACCACGACGTCCTGCGGAACGGGGCGAGCGGCGTCATCCGCTTCAGCACGCGCACCACCGGCCACCAGGTCCTCGACAAGCCGGTGCTGCTGGCGACGATCAAGCCGGACGGGACGACCGAGGTCAAGCAGGTGTGCGGCCGCCTGATCGCCGGCGAGCAGGGCGAGGCGTCCTGCCCGCCCGGCCACGCCGGGGACCGCGGGGCGGCCTCTCAATAGCGGGCGCGCGGGCGGCGGGCGCGCGGGCGGCGGGCGCGCAAAAGGCCCCCGGGATCGGTCCGGGGGCCTCAAGGCGAGTCGTTGCGGGGGGAGGGGTCCTTCAGCCCTTGAGGATTTCCGCCGCTCCCGTCACGTCGTCGATCGAGCGGCTGCCCGGCCCGGTGTACTTCGCGCTCGGGCGGACGAGGCGTCCCGTGCGCTTCTGCTCCAGGATGTGCGCCGCCCAGCCGGCGGTGCGGCCGCAGGTGAACATGGCGGGCATCATCGCGGTGGGGACCTCGGCGAAGTCCAGGATGACCGCGGCCCAGAACTCGACGTTGGTCTCGATCGGGCGGTCCGGGCGGCGCTCGCGCAGCTCGGCGAGGGCGGCGTCCTCCAGCGCCTTGGCGGCCTCGAAGCGCGGCGCGCCCAGCTCCTTGGCGGTGCGGCGCAGCACGCGGGCGCGCGGGTCCTCGGCGCGGTAGACGCGGTGGCCGAAGCCCATCAGCCGCTCGCCGGAGTCGAGGATGTCGGTGACGACCTTGCGGGCGTCGCCGAGCTGCTCGACCTTCTCGATCATCGGCAGCACGCGGGCAGGCGCGCCGCCGTGCAGCGGGCCCGACATGGCGCCGATGGCGCCGGACATGCTGGCCGCGACGTCCGCCCCGGTGGAGGCGATCACCCGCGCGGTGAACGTGGAGGCGTTCATGCCGTGCTCGGCGGCGGAGACCCAGTACGCGTCGATGGCCCGGACGTGCTTGGGGTCGGGCTCACCGCGCCAGCGGACCATGAACCGCTCGGTGATGGTCGCGCACTCGTCGATCCGCTTCTGCGGGACCATCGGCACGCCGACGCCGCGCGCCGACTGCGCCACGAACGACAGCGCCGTCACCGACACGCGGGCGAGGTCGGCGCGGGCCTCCTCGTCGGAGATGTCGAGCAGCGGCCGCATCCCGTAGGCGGTGGCGAGCGTGGGGAGCGCGCTCTGCACGTCCACCCGCACGTCGCCGGAGGTGACCGGGAGCAGATGCGGGTCCGCCGGGGCCAGCCCGGGAGTGAAGCTGTTGTCCACCAGCAGCCCCCAGGCGTCGCCGAAGGAGACGCGGCCGACGAGCTCCTCGATGTCGACGCCCCGGTAGCGGAGGGCGCCGCCCTCCTTGTCCGGTTCGGCGATCTCGGTCTCGAAGGCCACGACCCCCTCAAGACCGGGTTTGAAGTCGGACATGTCGTCCTGCCTTTCGTCCCCAAGAGTGATAAGGCGGTGCCGTGCCATTGAACCCTGTCCGCCTTACTGACCAGTACCCAGGGGTCATGCCCGTTGCACAACCTCCAGGTGAGAGGCTCTGACGCTGTGAGTTCCCCAACGCCCGATCCCGCGCGGCTCCGGAGATCTTACGAGTCGGGCGAATTGTCCGAGTCGGCGCTCCCCTCCGATCCGCTCGCGCTGTTCGCCGCGTGGTTCGCCGACGTGCACGCCTCCGGGCTCGTCGAACCGAACGCGATGGTGCTCGCGACCGCGTCCGCCGACGGCGCGCCGAGCGCCCGGCTCGTCCTGCTGAAGGGCTACGGGCCGCAGGGATTCCGCTTCTTCACGAACCTCACGTCCCGCAAGGGGCGCGATCTCGCCGAGAACCCGCGCGCGGCCCTGGTGTTCCCCTGGCACCCGCTCTACCGGCAGGTGCGGGTGGAGGGCCCGGTGACCGAGCTGACCCGGGACGAGTCGGCCGCCTACTTCCGCACGCGCCCGTACGGCTCGCGCCTCGGCGCCTGGGCCAGCGAGCGCCAGTCGAGCGTCATCCCGGGCCGCGACGTGCTGGAACGCGCCTACGCCGCGGCCGCCGAGCGCTGGCCGGATCCGGCCGCGGGCCAGCCGCCGGGGGCGCCCGGCGAGGAGGGCTCCGACGTCGTCCCCCTGCCCGACTTCTGGGGCGGCTACCGCGTCGTCCCGGAATCGATCGAGTTCTGGCAGGGCCGCCGCGACCGGCTCCACGACCGGATCCGCTACCGCCGCGAAGTATTTCCGGGGGGTGCGGACGACCACGGCCCCTGGACGGCCGACAGACTGTCCCCGTGACATCGGAACAGCAGCCGTCCCCCGCTGACGCTCCTGACGCCGTCGCCGAGTCCGCTGCCGCCCCCAGGGAGGAGGAGAAGCCCCCGGAGCCTCGCGGATCGGTGCGCGGCCGGTTGCGGCGGATGGCCATCGACACGCGGCCGCTCGGGATCCCCGCGTACCGGCGGCTGTGGCTGGGGCAGGGCGTCTCGTTCGTCGGGTTCCAGGTCACCGCCGTGGCCGTCCCGGTCCAGGTGTACGACATGACGAAGTCGTCGCTGTGGGTCGGGGTGCTCGGCTTCGTCAACCTCGTCCCGCTGATCGTGTTCGGGCTCTGGGGCGGGGCGATCGCCGACCACATGGACCGGCGCAGGCTGCTGTTCGCCTCGTCCTGCGTGATGTGGGCGGCGACGCTGCTGCTGCTCGTCCAGGCGCTGCTGGGCATCGGCAGCCTCGCCCTGATCATGGGCGTGGTGGCGATCCAGGCGATCGGGTTCGCGGTGGCCTCGCCGACCCGCAGCGCGATCGTCCCCAGGCTGGTCGACCGGACGCTCGTCCCCGCGGCCAACACCCTCAACTTCACCGCCAGCCAGTTCGGGATGCTGGCGGGGCCGCTGTTCGCCGGCGTGCTCCTCGCCCACTGGCACTACGCCGCGGCCTACGCGCTCGACGCCGTGCTGTTCACCGTCGTGCTGTACGCGGCGCTGCGGCTGCCGCCGATCCCGCCGCTCGGCGACGTCACCGGCGCGCCCGGCCTGCGGTCGGTGATCGACGGGCTGCACTACCTGGCCACGCAGCCGGTGCTGCTGATGTCGTTCGTCGTGGACATCATCGCGATGGCGATCGCGATGCCCCGCGCCCTGTTCCCCGAAGTGGCCGAGACCCGGTTCGGCGGCGGCGGCGCGGTCGGCTGGCTGTTCGCCGCCATCGCGATTGGAGCGTTCCTCGGCGGGCTGTCGTCCGGCTGGATCGGGCGGGTCCGCAAGCAGGGCATCGCGCTCGTCGTGTCGATCGTCGTCTGGGGGCTCGCCGTGGCCGCCGCCGGGCTCGCCGGGCGGCTGTGGCTCGCGGTGGTGCTGCTCGCCGTGGGCGGCGCGGCCGACCTCGTGTCGGCGGTGTTCCGCCAGTCGATGCTGCAGACCTACGCGCCGGACAAGCTGCGCGGGCGGCTCCAAGGGGTGTTCACCGTCGTCGTCGCGGGCGGCCCCCGGCTCGGGGACGTGCGGGCCGGCGCGACCGCGAGCGTCGCCGGCGCCACCGCGTCCTGGGTGGGCGGCGGCCTGGCCTGCGCCGCGCTGGTGATCCTCGCCGCGCTCGCCGTCCCGGCGCTGCTCCGCTACGACGTCAGGACGACCGAGACCGTCTCGGTGGAGGACTGAGCGGCGGGACCGAGCGGCGGGACCGAGCGGCGGCCGCGGCTCAGCGCAGCGCCGCGGCGGCGATCTCCAGGTCGTGCAGGAGGCCCGCGTAGGTCTCGTCGCGGTCCTCGGCGCGCAGGACGGCGGACGGGTGGATCGTCGCGAGCAGCCGCGCCTCGGCCTGCTCGGGCGGCGCGCCTTCGACCTGCCGCGCGGCGGCCGGGGTGCCGATCGTCTCCAGGTCGGGCATCGGCATGAGCACCCCGCGCTGCTTCGTCACCCGGAACGACGAGCCGAGCAGCGCCCTGCCCGCCGTGGCGCCCAGCGCGACGACGACGTCCGGGTCCAGGACGCGCAGCTCGGCCAGCAGCCAGGGCCGGCACGCGCGCATCTCGGCCGCGTTCGGGGCCTCGTGGATGCGCCGCTTGCCGCCCTCCTGCCGCTTGAACTTGAAGTGCTTGACGGCGTTGGTGACGTAGACGTCGCCGCGCTCGATGCCCGCCTCCTCCAGCGCCCGGTCGAGGACGCGTCCGGCGGGGCCGACGAACGGGCGGCCCCGGCGGTCCTCCTGGTCGCCGGGCTGCTCGCCGATCAGCATGACCCGTCCGCCCGGCGAGCCCTCCCCGAACACGGTCTGCGTGGCGTCCTCGTGGAGGCGGCAGCCCCGGCAGCCGGCCGCCGCGCGCCGCAGCGCCTCCAGATCGGCGCGCTCGGCGGGGGGCCCGGGCAGGAACGGCTCCGCGTCCTGGGAAGGTTTCGCGTTCATCTTGCGTTCCCCCTACCCGGCTTCGGGTGATATTCGCGGGGCCCGGCGGGGCGGGGTCCGAGCAAGTAGACTCGATGGCCATAAGACTGGAGGGAGCTGTGACCTCACACGGCCTTATCGATACCACGGAGATGTACCTCCGGACGGTTTTCGAGCTCGAAGAGGAGGGGATCATTCCCCTTCGCGCGCGCATCGCGGAGCGGCTCTCCCAGAGCGGCCCGACGGTGAGCCAGACGGTCGCGCGGATGGAGCGCGACGGCCTGCTCCGGGTCGAGGGCGATCGGCACCTCACGCTGACCGAGAGCGGTCGCGGTCTCGCCACGCGCGTCATGCGCAAGCACCGCCTCGCCGAATGCCTGCTGGTCAACGTCATCGGGCTGCCCTGGGAGGACGTCCACATCGAGGCGTGCCGGTGGGAGCACGTCATGTCGGAGGACGTCGAGCGCCGCCTCGTGGCGCTGCTGGACAACCCGACCACCTGCCCGCACGGCAACCCGATCCCCGGCCTGGACGAGCTGGGCGGGCACGGCGACGACGGCGACCACGCGCCGCTGTCGGTGATGACCGCGGTGGCGAGCCCCGCCGGCGCGGAGGCGGTGATCCGGCGGATCAGCGAGCAGGTGCAGAGCGACAGCGACCTGATGCTTAGACTCAAGCAGATAGGGATACAACCGGGACGAGAGGTGATTCTCCGGGCGACCGATGACGGGGTACGGGTGATCAGTGACGACGAGGACGAGGGGCCCGCGACGGAGCTGCCGCGCGACATCGCCGAACACGTCTTCGTCAGCAGGCGCTGACACGGTCGGCGTGCGCGCACCGGCCCCGGCGGTCTATACCGAAGATCTCCATACCAGGGCGCCTTTCGGGCGTATCCCGGCGGCGGGTTCGTCGTTCAATACGACGAGGCGAACTCATGCGGCGGCCGTTCCAGCGCGCCCGGTGACCACCGGGAGGGGGACGGCGACCGCCGGCAGGATCGGGATGGGGAGATGAACCACTGGGGGGAAGCGCCTGACGAGGCGCGTCTGCCACCCGAGACCGTCCTCAGCCAGATGGAGATGGCGGTCATCGTCTGCGACCGCTTCAGCAACGTCATCTACGGCAACGCCTTCGCGCGCCAGCTGTTCGGGTTCGGCGGCGACGACATCATCGGCCACTCGATCCTCTCCCTCGGGATCGCCGAGGAGGACCACGAGCAGGCGACGGAGCTGGCCAAGCACGTCCTCAAGGGCGGCGTCTGGGAGGGCACGTTCTGCAACCTGCGCTCCGACGGCACCACCGTGTACACGCGGGCGCACGCGGTGCCGCTGCGGCACCCGTCCGGCGCGGTCGACGGCGTGGTCATCTTCGCGCGGGAGGCGCTCCGCTCCAACCAGCGCGAGCAGGAGCGCTACGGGCTCCTGGAGCGGATCGGCGAGCGGCTCGCCGGGTCCCTGGAGCTGGAGGACACCCTCCGCCGCGTCTCCGACACGCTCGTCCCGCAGTTCGCCGACCACTGCTTCATCGACCTGTACAGCGGCGACCGGCTCTACCGCCGGGTGTCGCGGCACGCCGGGGGCTGGGAGCCGCCGCCCGGCACCTGGGCGGAGGTCGGCGAGCCCGTCTCCTACCCGCCCGGCCACTTCAGCGCCAAGGCGATGGACCGCCGCGACGCAGTCCTCGTCGAGGACATGGTCCAGCACCGGTTCGACGCGCCCACCGAGTCGTCCAAGCGGCTCGGCGTCGAGATGGGCATCACCTCGGTGATCTCCGCGCCGCTGCTGGTGCGCGGCGAGCTGCTCGGCGTCATGTGCCTCGCGCTGTCGAACCTGACCAAGCGGCCCGACCCGCACTACGACGGCTTCGACCGCGACCTGCTCGGCGCGATCGCCAGCCGGGTCGCGCTCGCCGTCGACAACGCGCTGCTGTTCGAGGAGGAGCGCGACACCGCGCTCGCCTTCCAGAAGCACCTGCTGCCCGGTGACCGGCCGCCCGCGCTGGACGGCCTGCAGATCGCCTGGCGGTACGAGCCGGCCCGCCCGCTGGAGTCGCACGGGCACGGCATCCAGACGCAGGTCGGCGGCGACTGGTACGACGTGATCCCGCTGTCGGCGGGGCGGGTCGGCCTCGTCATCGGCGACGTCGAGGGGCGCGGCGCGCGCGCCGCCGCCGTCATGGGGCAGCTGCGGGCCGCGCTGCGGGCGTTCGCGCAGGACGACAAGCCGCCCGCCGACATACTGCGCAAGCTCGACGAGTGGGTCCGGACGATGACGCGCCCCGAGCGGATGCGGTCCGGGTGGAACAGCGACGACCTCGTCCGCCCGCCGCTCGTGTCGTGCACCTACTTCGTGTACGACGCGTGGTCGCGGGTCCTCGAGTTCGCCAACGCCGGGCACGACCCGCCGCTCCTCATCGTGGACGGCGAGGTCCGCGAGCTGGAGTTCGAGAGCGAGGGCGGCATGCTCGGCCTGCGCGCCCCCGGCATGGGCGGCGAGATCCTCTTCAACGAGGAGACGACCGAGCTCAAACCGGGCTCCACGCTCGTCCTCTACACCGACGGGCTCATCGACCGGCGGCCCCGGGACGACGGCGACTACTACACCCGCGAGGAGTCGCGGGAGATGGTCCGCACCGCCGTCGCGAAGGCGGCGGGCGGCGGCGTCGAGGCGGTCGCGAACGCCGCCTACGACGCGGTGCCCGGCGACATCGACGACGACGTCGCGATCGTCGTGATCCGCACCGCGGGCGACGAGCTGGCCGTCGAGGAGCGCACCTTCACCGCCGAGCCGATCATGGTGTCGGAGGCGCGCCGGATGGCCGCCGACACGTTCGCCGGCTGGGGGATGCTCGACGAGCAGGCCGAGCTCGCGTGCCTGCTGGTGTCCGAGGTCGTCACGAACGTCGTCCTGCACGCCGCCGCGACGCCCACGCCGCGCCGCGAGATGGTCGTCCCGGTGCCCGCCGGCCCGCCCGGCCGGGGCGGCGAGCCGCTCGGCGCGCCGCCGCCCGTGCAGTTCAACACCGAGTTCGGCGGCGGCGTGGAGGACGACCCGTTCGACCGCTTCGACGGGCAGGACTTCAACGAGGACGACTGGAACCTCGGCGCCGACCTCGGCCGCCGCGAGCCGCCGACCAAGGACTTCCGGCTCCGGCTGCGCCGCGGCGCCGACACGGTGTGGGTGGAGGTGTTCGACTCCGACATGCGCCTGCCGCGCATCCGCAGCGCCGGCGAGACCGACGAGGGCGGCCGCGGGCTCTACCTGGTCGACCAGCTCGCCACCCGGTGGGGCGCCCGGCCGACGCCGGACGGCAAGGCCGTCTGGTTCGAGCTGCCGCTGACGCCGTAGCCGTGCGCGCCTGGGTGGTGGAGAAGCCGTCCCCGATCGCGTCGGGGCCGCTGCGCCGCGCCGACCGCGAGGTGCCCTCCCCGGGCCCCGGGGAGCTGCTCGTGCGGGTGCTGGCGTGCGGGGTGTGCCGGACGGACCTGCACGTCGCCGAAGGCGACCTGCCCGTCCACCTGCCGGGGGTGACGCCCGGCCACGAGATCGTCGGCGAGGTCGTCTCCGCCGGCCCCGGGTGCCTGCACGGCGCCGGCGACCGGGTCGGGGTGGCGTGGCTGCGCGGGACGTGCGGCGCGTGCCGGTTCTGCCGGCGCGGCGCCGAGAACCTGTGCCCGCGGTCGGTCTACACCGGCTGGGACGCGCACGGCGGGTACGCCGAGTACGCGCTGGCCGTGGACGCCTACACCTACGCGCTGCCGCCCGAGCTGGACGACGTCCGGGCCGCGCCGCTGCTGTGCGCCGGCATCATCGGCTACCGGGCGCTGCGGCGCGCGGCGCTGCCGCCGGGCGGGCGGCTCGGCATCTGGGGGTTCGGCGGGTCCGCGCACCTGGCCGCGCAGATCGCCCTCGCGGAGGGCGCCGACGTGCACGTCTTCACCCGCAGCCCGGCCGCCCGCGAGCTGGCCCGGGAGCTGGGGGCCTCGTGGGCGGGCGACTCGTTCGACGCCGCTCCCGCGCCGCTGGACTCGGCGATCGTCTTCGCGCCGGCGGGGGAGCTGGTGGCGGCCGCGCTGGAGCGGCTCGACCGCGGCGGGACGTGCGCGATCGCCGGCATCCACCTCAGCGACGTCCCGGCGCTGGACTACCAGCGGTACCTGTTCCAGGAGCGCCAGGTCAGGTCGGTGACGGCGAACACCCGCGCGGACGGCGAGGAGTTCCTGACGCTGGCCGCGCGGCTGGACCTCGCCGTCACGACCCGCCCGTACGGGCTGGACGAGGCCGACCGTGCGCTGGCCGACCTCGCCGCAGACCGCTTCACCGGCGCCGCCGTCCTCGTCCCCTGATCGGGGGAGTTCCGGGCCGCCCGCCGGCGAAGTCGCCGGGTGCTCAGGGGATCGGTTCGGCGGCGACGTGGGCCCACGTCTGGGTGAACCACAGCTCGCCGCCGATGATGCGCGGTTTCGCGCCGGTCTTGGGGCCGCCGTCGACCTCGTCGATGAGGGCCTCGCGGATGCGGTCGGCGGTGGCGTCGTCGCAGGCGCCGGCGAGCCACGGCTCGATGGGGCGTTCCACGGTGAACACGTCCAGCCGCCGGATGCTGCCGCCCGCCGAGGTGATCATCTCGGTGAGCCGGGCGATGGACGGGGTGCCGGGGTGGTCGGGGTCGCGGAGCCGCTGGATCCGGTCGCGTTCGGGGCCGGCGAGGTTGCCGCGGACGAGGTCGGCGATGACCACCCGTCCGTCCGGGCGGCACACCCGCAGCAGCTCGCGCAGCACGCCGTCGGGGTCGCCCAGGGTGTAGAGGGAGAACCGGGCCGTGACGAGGGAGAACGAGTTGTCCCGGTAGGGCAGCGCGGTGGCGTCCGCCTTGATGGTCGGGCGGTCGGGGCCGATGGGGTGCCGTACGCGGTCCTCGCGGGTCGCGGCGGCCGGGAGCGCGTCGCCGTCCGGTCCGCCGTCCGGTCCGCCCTCGCCGGTGATGCGGACGGGGCCGGTGCCGAACTCGATCGTCGACATGCGTCCGGACGCGCCGGCGCGGGCGGGCGGCTCGGGCATCGCGTCCACCGCGGTCACGTGCCGGACCCGGGGGGACAGCGCGGCGGGCATCGGGCCGCGGCCCCGCGCGACGTCCAGGCAGACGTCGTCGCGGCCGGGCTCGACGAACTCCAGCAGGCGCCTCAGGTGCGGGGCGATGGTGCCGCCGCTGCGCTGGACGGCGGGCGCCGGTTGCGGCACGGGTGCACTCCCTCGGCTCGGGCCGGCTTCCCTGGTCGGGCGTCGCCGGGCGGGGCGTGAAGCCGGGTTTCGTCAGTTATGACTCACCGGCGGGGGAGGAAGTTCAGCCCGCCGCATGAGAATTTCCGAACCTTTCGCCCCGCGCCGGCTCACCCCTGCAGATGCCGCCCGTACAGCGCGAGGACGACGAGGACGAACACGGTGATCACCGCGACGCGGGTGGGCATGGGCACCCGCAGCCGGACCGCGGCCCAGCGCACGCAGAACGCGGCGAGCAGGGACACGACGACGAGGGCGAGGATGCCTTCCATGGGTCACCTTCCGAGCGGGGGGAGTGCCGCCTCTCTGCACGATAGACGTGTAAGGAACGGGTTACCCGCCGGTCGGCCGCCGGGGCGGGCCCGCTAACCTCACCTTTGTGGCAGATGCAAAGGAAGTAGACGGCCGGGACAAGGTCGACGGCATGATGACGAACCTGGCGCGCGGGCGGATCGCCCTCGGGCTCGCCGCCCTCGCCGCGCCGCGGCTGACCGTGAAGCTGATGGGGCTCGGCGGCGCCGCAGACCCGGGCCGCGACTACGTCGCCCGGATGTTCGCCGCCCGGGAGATCGCCCTCGGCGCCGGCTACCTGCTGAGCGACGACCACGGGCGGCGGCTGTGGGCGCGGCTCGGCCTCGCCGTCGACTCGCTCGACGTCGTGAGCGGGCTGAAGACCCGCGGAGCACTGCCGCTGTGGGTGACCGCGGGAGCGGTGGGCGTCGCCGCCGGCGCCGCCGGGGTCGGCGCCGCGAAGGTCGCCTCCGACCTCATGGGCTGACCCGCGGCTCCGGGACCGGGTGATCCCGCCCGGCCCCTGGGTAGACCCCCGCACGGGAACAGCGTCTTCCGGGCGGGGGCTGGGCATGACGACGGTCAGGGACGCGGCGCCGGACGAGCGGGCCATGCCGAAGGGCCGCGACCTGTACGTCATCCTCGGCGCGCTCATGCTCGCCATGCTGCTCGCCGCGCTCGACCAGACGATCGTGTCCACGGCGCTGCCCACGATCGTCAGCGACCTCGGCGGGCTCAACCACCTGTCGTGGGTCGTGACGGCGTACCTGCTCGCCTCGACGGCCTCGACGCCGCTGTGGGGCAAGCTCGGCGACCAGTACGGGCGCAAGCGGCTGTTCCAGGCGTCGATCGTCCTCTTCCTGATCGGGTCGGCGCTGTGCGGCCTGTCGCAGGACATGTTCGAGCTGATCCTGTTCCGCGCGCTGCAGGGGCTCGGCGGCGGCGGGCTGATGGTGCTCGTCGTCGCGATCGTCGGGGACGTGGTGCCGCCCCGCGAACGCGGCCGCTACCAGGGGCTGTTCGGCGCGGTGTTCGGCGTGTCCAGCGTGTGCGGGCCGCTGCTCGGCGGCTGGTTCGTCGACAACCTGTCGTGGCGCTGGGTCTTCTACATCAACCTGCCGGTCGGCGTGCTGGCGCTCATCGTGATCGCCGCCGTGCTGCCCCGGACGGGCGAGCGGGAGCGGCACCGCATCGACTACCTCGGGACGCTGCTGATCGTCGGCTGGGCCGTCGGGCTGGTGCTGGTGACGACGTGGGGCGGGACGACGTACGCCTGGTCGTCCGCGCCGATCATCGGCCTCGCCGCCGCGTCGGTGGTCCTCATCGGGGTGTGGGTGCTCGTCGAGCGGCGCGCCGCCGAGCCCGTCCTGCCGCCGGCGCTGCTGGTGAACCGGGTGTTCGCGCTGGGCGCGGCGATCAGCTTCGCGGTCGGCTTCGCGATGTTCGGCGCGCTGACGTTCCTGCCGATCTTCCTGCAGGTCGTGCACGGGGTGTCGCCGACGCTGTCCGGGGTCTACCTGCTGCCGATGATGCTCGGCATGCTGGTCAGCTCGATCGGATCCGGGCAGCTGATCACCCGCTTCGGCCGCTACAAGGTCTTCCCGGTGGTCGGCACGCCGATGATCGCGGGCGCGCTGTACCTGCTGTCGAGGCTGGACGAGACGTCCTCCACCCTGGAGATGAGCCTGCGGTTCGCGCTGCTCGGGTTCGGGCTGGGGCTGGTCATGCAGGTGCTCGTCATCGCCGTCCAGAACGCCGTGTCCTACGAGGACCTCGGGTCGGCCACGTCCGGGGTGACGTTCTTCCGGCAGATCGGCGGGTCGTTCGGCGTCGCCGTGTTCGGCTCCATCTTCAGCAACCAGCTCGCCTCGCACGTCGAGAGCCTGGCGCCGGTGCTGCCGCCCGGGTTCGACCCGGCGGCCGTCCAGGGGAACCCCATTCTGCTCGACAGGTTCCCCGCCCAGGTGAAGAACGCCGTCCTGCACGCCTACGCGCAGTCGATCGACTCGGTGTTCCTGTGGGCCGTGCCGGTGGCGGCGTTCGCGTTCGTGCTGACCTGGTTCCTGCGCGAGGTCCCGCTGCGGGCGACCTCGCAGACGCGCGACTACGGCGAGGGCTTCGGCGCGGCGCCGACCGTCCGCTCGTCCAGGCACGAGATAGAGCGCGCCCTGAGCCAGCTGATGCGCCGGGACCCGAAGGCGGCCGAGCTCTACGGGCGCCTGGCCGGCCTGTGCGGGGTGCAGCTGCCGTTGGGCAGCGTGTGGGCGCTGTGCCGGATCGCCAAGGACGGCGAGGTCGCCCGGCAGGAGCTCGCCGACCGCGCCGGCGTGACGGTCGAGGAGGGACGCCCGTACATCGACCGGCTGGTCGAGGCGGGGTACGTCCAGCGCCGGGAGGGTACGCTCGCCATCACCGCGTCCGGCCGGCGCGTCGCGGACAGCCTCTTCACCGCTCGCCGCGAGGGGCTGTGCCGGCACGTGGAGGGCTGGGATCCCGAGGAGCACCCCGAGCTGGCGGACCTCCTCACCCGCCTGGCCGAGGCGTCCCTCGGCGACGACGCGGACGGCGAGCTGCTGCGGCCCGCGCCCGTCCACAGGACGTAGGCGGAGACTCAGCTCACATGGCGTTGCGCCATGATGGATGTAATCTCATACTGACTAACCGAATCTCACTCGGTTTCCGGGACGGAACCACCCCACAATTTGGAGGCGTAGTGGCCGAGGCGTACATCGTCGGCGCGGTCCGTACCCCCGTCGGTACCAAGAAGGGCGCCCTGAAGGACGTCCACCCGGCCGACCTCGGGGCCCACGTGCTCAAGGAGCTCGTGAACCGCACCGGCGTCGACCCTTCCGCGGTCGAGGACAACATCATGGGCTGCGTCATGCAGGTCGGCCCGCAGTCCCTCGACATCGCGCGCACCGCGTGGCTGTCGGCCGGGCTGCCGGACAGCGTGCCCGGCGTGACCATCGACCGGCAGTGCGGCTCGTCGCAGCAGGCGATCCACTTCGCCGCGCAGGGCGTGCTGTCCGGCACCCAGGACCTGGTCGTCGCCTCCGGTGTCGAGCAGATGGCCAAGGTGCCGATGGGCTCCAGCATCGTCAAGGGGATGGACTTCCCGTACGGCGAGGGCTGGGCCGAGCGGTACGGCATGCAGGAGATCTCCCAGTTCCGCGGCGCCGAGCTGATGGCCGAGAAGTGGGGCTTCACCCGCGAGGACCTGGAGAAGTTCGCGCTGGAGAGCCACCGGCGCGCCGCCAAGGCCATCGAGGCCGGCTACTTCGACCGGGAGATCGCCCCGATCAACGGGCTGTCCCACGACGAGGGCGCCCGCCCCGACACGACCCTGGAGAAGATGGCGGGCCTGAAGGTCCTGCGCGAGGGCGGCGTCATCACCGCGGCCGTCGCCTCGCAGATCTCCGTCGGCGCCTCCGCGCTGCTCATCGCGTCCGAAGAGGCCGTCAAGCGGCACAACCTGACCCCGCGCGCCCGCATCCACACGCTCGCGGTGTGCGGCTCCGACCCGGTCTACATGCTGACCGGCCCAATCCCGGCGACCGAGAAGGCCCTCGCCAAGTCCGGCCTGAAGGTCGACGACATCGACGTGTTCGAGGTCAACGAGGCGTTCGCCCCGGTCCCGCTGGCGTGGGCGCACGACACCGGCGCCTCGCTGGAGAAGACCAACCCCAACGGCGGCGCCATCGCGCTCGGCCACCCGCTCGGCGCGACCGGCGGCGTCCTCATGACCAAGCTCCTCCACGAGCTGGAGCGCACCGGCGGCCGCTACGGCCTGCAGACGATGTGCGAGGGCGGCGGCCAGGCCAACGCCACGATCATCGAGCGCCTCTGACCACGCCGTAGTCTGCCCCTGGAGCCGCGCTCCAGGGGCGGACGCCGTTCTCGACCGGGAAGAGGGGCATGTACGAGACGATCATCTACGCGGTGGACGAGCGGATCGCCCGCATCACCCTGAACCGCCCCGAGGCCCGCAACTCGCTCAGCGACCGGATGATCGGCGAGCTGCTGGACGCCTTCGACCGGGCGAAGGCCGACGACGGCGTGCGCGTCATCGTGCTGACGGGCGCGGGCGACCGGGCGTTCTGCGCGGGCGCCGACCTGGGCGGCCTCGGCGAGGCGCAGGCGGACGGCCGCTCCGTCGCCGACGCCTCCGCCATCCGCGAGAGCGCCCCGTTCCGGCTGTTCACGGCCTTCCCGCGGCTGGGCAAGCCGATCATCGCCCGCCTCGCCGGCCACGCCGTCGCGGGCGGCCTGGGCCTCGCCGCCGCCTGCGACCTGGTGATCGCCGCCGACGACGTCAAACTGGCCACCCCGGAGGTCAACGTCGGCCTCTGGCCCATGATGATCATGGCGATCATCAACCGGAACGTCGCCCCGAAGCACGCCTTCAAGCTCTACTACACGGGCGCCCGCATCACCGCCGCCGAGGGCCGCGACATCGGCCTGGTCACCGAGGCGGTCCCGCGCGCCGACCTGGACGCCCGCGTGGACGAGCTGGCGCGCGCCATCGCGTCCAAGAGCCCCGTGGGCCTGCGCCGCGGCCGCGACGCGTTCTTCGCGATCGAAGGCCGCCCCCTCGAAGACCAGGTGGCCCATCTCCTCGGCGAACTGGTCTCCCTGACCGCCACCGAAGACGCCAAGGAGGGCATAACCGCCTTCCTGGAAAACCGCCCCCCGAACTTCCAAGGCCGCTGACCCCTCAGTCTGCCTGCGGCGAGGTGGGTTGCCCACGAAGTCGGTTACGGCCGGCAGGGTCCGGACTTCCGGGGGCCGCTGCCCGCCGGAACGGGTGATACTTCGGGGATGGAGATCGGGGAAGCGGTTCGGCGGATGGGGCTGGCCCGCACCCACCGAGACCGGTACTGGAACCGGGCGGTCAAGGTCACCGACGACACCGTCCAGAAGGCGGAGCCGGCGTGGCTCGAAGCGCTGCTCCGGGCGCTCCTGCGGATCCCGGAGGCCAAGCTGTTCCGGGTGGACCGCCCTTTGGCGAGCGAGGGTTTCGGGCGTCCCTCCTGCGCGTCCTTCCGGCGGACAGCACCGGTTCCACGGTGACCGGCGCGCGGCGGGTGGCGACCACCGACGTCCTCAGGACGCTCTTCTACGGTGCTGCCGGCGGGGGTGCGGCCGCCAGGCCGTCGAGCCGTCGCCGAGATCAGCGGAGAGCCGGGGCCGAGGCTCGCGGCCACGGCGTCCCGGCCGGATTGCAGGTCACGACTCGGTCGACTGACCGGCGGGTGAGACCGGTCGAGGCGGCGTGGTTTCAGCCGTCGCGTCCGACACCGCGGTCGGGTTCGGTCATGTCCCCGGTCCTGGGCGTGCCTTCGGCGAGGGCGTAGCGCAGGTGCACGGTGCCCGCCGGGCTGGCGGCCGGCGGTTCGAGGAGCGTGACGTTCGTGGGCACCTCGCCGCCGTCGAACACCTTCTTGCCGACGCCGAGCACGATCGGGTGCACCCAGAGGTTCAGGCGGTCGAACAGCTTCTCGTGCAGGAGGGTCTGCACCAGGTTCACGCTCCCGACGACTTTCACGTGCTCGTGCCGGTCGCGGACCTCGCGGACCGCCTCGGCCAGGTCCGGCCCGAGCAGTTCGGACCCTGCCCACGGCAGGTCGGGCTTGCCGCGGGACGCCACGTACTTGGGGACGCGGTTGAACAGCTCGGCGATCTTGTTGTCCTGGCCGCCCTGCTGGTGGGGCCAGTAGGCGGCGAAGATGTCGTAGGTGCGCCGGCCGAGCAGGAGGGCGTCGGTGCCCTCGTAGGAGGCTTCGATCTGCGCACCGGTGACCTCGTCGATCAAGGGCGCCTGCCAGCCGCCGAACGGGAAGCCCTCCGGGTCCTCCTCGGGTCCGCCGGGCGCCTGCGCGACGAGGTCGAGGGTCGTGAACAGCTCTATGTGGATGAGGCCCATGTCCTGCTCCTGATGGTCGGTCGTGCCAGTCAGGAGGTTGACCTGCGGGCGCCGCCGTATTCATCGCTCCGCCCACCAGATCTCCAAACGGACAGGTCAGACGGTGTTGTTCGTGCCTGTGCGAGGTACTTTCGCGTCGCCGCGGGAATGGGGCCCATGTGGGGGAGTGGTTCACACGGGAGATCGCGGACACCGGGCGGCTGCGGCTGTTCTGTTTCCTGCTCGCGTTCATCGCGGGGTTCCTGTTCATCCGGTTCAGCGTGCGGATGATCCGGCGGCAGGTCCGGTGGTGGCCGGGCAACGTCACACCCGGCGGGCACCACGTCCATCACGTGGTGTTCGGGCTCGTGTTCATGTGCGTCGGCGGTGTGGGCGGGCTCTCCGTCCAGGACGGCTCGTCCGGGTGGGCGGCGGCCACCGCGGCCGTGTTCGGAATCGGGACGGCGCTGGTCCTGGACGAGTTCGCGCTCGTCCTGCACCTGGAGGACGTCTACTGGAGCGAGCAGGGCCGCCTGTCGGTCGAGGTCGTGTTCATCACGATCGCGCTGTGCGGGTTGCTGCTGCTGGGCCTGCGGCCCATGGGCGTCGACGACGTGGCCGGGGACGGGCTGTGGGCGCTCACGGTCGTCCTGCTGTTCGATCTGCTCGTCGCCACGGTCGCCCTGCTGAAAGGCAAGGTCTGGACGGGGCTCATCGGCCTGTTCATCGGCGTGGTCGCGCTGGTCGGGGCCGTCCGGCTGGCGCGGCCCGGCTCGCCCTGGGCGCGGCGGAGGTACCGCCCGGGATCGCGGAAGGAGCGGCGGGCGCAGGTGCGCGAGCGCCGCTACCGGCTGCCCGTGCAGCGGCTCGGGGACTGGCTGAGCGACCTGATCGCCGGACGGCCGTCGATCAGCGGGGGCACCGGCGGAGCGGACGAGGGCGAACCCCGTCCCGGGAGGAGCCGGCGATCGAGCTGATTCCGCGGAGGTTTTTCGCCGGGGCGAGAACTCTCGCGGGGGCGTGCACGTCTGACTATTCGGCGGCCGTGGTCATCGGGGGACCACGGCCGCCGCCGAGCGGTCAGTACGGGGACGGGCCGCCGAACATCTCGCTGAGCCGCGGGGCCAGCTCGAAGTCGCCGCGCAGTTCCAGGCGGCCGTCCATGAGGAGGGTCGCCGGGTTCGCGTCGCCGGCGAGTATCCGCAGGAAGTCCGCCGTTTCCACGATGAGGGTCAGTGCCGGGTCATCGGCCGGCCCGGGGTGGGCGCGGGCCCGGTTCTCGCCGATGACGAGCGTCCACGTGGTGCGGGTCAGCCGGAACTCCAGCTCGCCCGTGAAGCCGCCCGCCGCGGACGGGTCGTAGGCGCGGGCCATCCCCGCGAAGAACAGGCGCTGCGCGCTCGGACCGAAACGCCGTTCGATCTGCTCGTCCGTCCGGCCGTGGACGAGCCTGTAGAAGCCCTGCCGGAACCGCCTGCGGCTCGCGGTGCGGACCTCCTCGCGCAGCGGGCGGCGCGACCGGTTCGCGCGGGCCACCTCCGCCTCCTCGTCGATGCGGTAGCCGGGCGGCGCCGCGCGGGCGGGGGCGCGGCGGGCGAGGGCGGCCTCGATGGCGGGGGCCAGCCGCTCCGCCTTCGCGGCCTCGCGCTCTTCGCGCCCCTCGGTGAAGTGCGGCAGGACGGCCTTCCCGAACAGTTCGAGCGACTCGCAGATGTGCTCGTGCCTGTTCGGCCCCGACTGCAGGACGAACGAGATCTGGTCGACGCCCGCCGACTCGTAGCGCTGGATCAGGTCGATGACCTGCGCGGGCGTCCCCACGGCCCCGCGCAGCGACCCGACGTTGACGTTCAGCGTCTCCGCGTTCGCGATGATCTGCTCGCGGGAGAAGCCGCGGGCCTCCCTGCGCTGCTGGAACTCCTCCCACACGTTCGTGCGCCCCGGATCGTGCGGGGTGGGGCCGTAGTAGTGCGCGAGCGCGAACGCGAAGAAGTGCGCCCCGTCGATGCCCCGCTCGATCGCCGTGGCCTCGTCCTCGTGCAGCATCATCGGCAGGACGACGGTCACGTTCGGGTTCACCGCGAACCCCGCCGGGACGCATTCCTCCGACGCGATGATGCGGTAGTACTCGTCCACCCACTTGCCGGCGTCCTCGGGCTCCACGAAGGAGAACGAGAGCGCCCCGATGCCGTTGCGGGCCGCGAACTGGATCGTCTCCCTCCGCGAGCACGCCACCCACAGCGGCGGATGCGGCTTCTGCACGGTCTTGGGCAGCACGTTCCGGGGCGGCATCCGGATGTACTCCGACGACCACCCGGCGAACGGCTCTTCGACGAACATCCGGGTGATGGCGTCGATGGCGTCCTGCCACTGGGCCCGCTTCTCGGTGCGCCGCACCCCGAACCCGCCGAGTTCGGCGCTCGAACTCGACTCCCCCGTCCCGAAGTCGACCCGCCCGTTCGACACCAGATCGAGCGTCGCGATGCGCTCCGCGATCCGCGCCGGATGGTTGACCGCCGGCGGCAGCTGGACGATCCCGTGCCCGAGCCGTATCCGCTTCGTCCGCTGCGACGCGGCGGCGAGGAAGACCTCCGGCGCGGACGAATGCGAGTACTCCTCAAGGAAGTGGTGCTCCACTTCCCACACGTAGTCGAACCCCACCCGGTCGGCGAGCTCCACCTGGTCGAGGGCGTCCTGGTAGAGCTTCAGCTCCTGCCCGTCGTTCCAGGGCCGCGGCAACTGGTGCTCGTAGAAGAGTCCGAAGCGCATGGGGACACCTCCCTCGGCGTTGACCAGGGATGACCGCCCGACCACCCGGTCCTGTCCCGCCAGCCTCTCCCGCATTGGACATCGAGTCAACATGCTCCAGGCCGGACGACGACCAAGCGCTCGCTTGACTGATGGCGCGCCCGACCGGCACCGTGAGGCCACCGGCCTGCGAGAGGAGTTCCATGGCGCCGCTGGACGGACTGCGGGTCCTCGATCTGACGATGTGGCGGCCCGGACCGTACGCGACGCAGCTGCTCGCGCAGCTCGGCGCGGACGTCATCAAGGTGGAGCCGCCCGGCGGGGAGCCGATGCGGATGTTCCGCGACCATTTCGACGTCCTCAACCGGCACAAGCGCAGCGTGGTGCTCGACCTGAAGTCGGACGGCGGCCGCGCGTCGCTCATGTCGCTGGCGGAGGGCGCCGAGGTGTTCGTCGAGGGGTTCAGACCCGGCGTCGCCGAGCGGCTGGGCGTCGGGCACGAGGCGCTGCGGAAGCTCAACCCGCGGCTCGTGTACTGCTCCATCTCCGGATACGGGGCCGAAGGGCCGCTCCGCGACGTGCCCGGGCATGACATCAACTACCGCGCGTACGCCGCCGCGCTCCCGCCCGACGCCGTCTCCCCGGAGGCGGACGAGCTGCCGCTCGCGGACATGTCGGCCGCCACGATGGCCGCGTTCGCGATCACCGCGGCCGTGCTCAAGGCCCGCGCGACCGGGGTGGGCGACCGCATCGACCTCGGGATGGCCGACGTCCTGGCGCACTGGGTCGGCACCGTTCCGGAGGCGACGCGGCGGTCGGGCGCCGGGCCCGTCCCCGGCTACGGCGTCTACCCCACGAAGGACGGCCGGAAGATCACGCTCGGTGTCGTGTCGGAGGAGCGGCTGTGGGCGGCGACCTGCCGCGCGCTCGGCATCGAGGAGCACGCCGGGGTCCCGTTCACGGAGCGGCTCGGCCGGATCGGGGAACTGGACGGGGCCGTGGCCGCCGCCGTGGCGAAGCTCACGATGGCGGAGGCCATGGAGCGGCTGAGCGCGGCCGGGGCGCCCGTCGCGCCCGTCCTCTCCCGCGCGGAGATGATCGCCCTCGACCACTTCGAGCTGCGGAAGATCCAGGAGGAGGGGCCCGTCCGGACGACCGTCCACCCGCCGCTGCCGGGCGGGACGGCCCCTGAGCTGGACGAGCACCGCGGCCGGGGCTGGCGTCTCACGCAGTGAAATTCAGGTGGGATTGTCCTACCTGTTTGGCATGCTTGTGACGTGAACGCGCGTGCGATGAGTCCGGTCCTGGTCGGCAGGGCGGCGGAGCTGGGGGAGCTGCGGGACGCGCTCGCCGCCGCGCCCGGAGCGGTGCTCGTCGGAGGCGACGCGGGGCTCGGCAAGACGCGGCTGATCAGGGAGTTCGCCCGTACGGCGGACGCGAACGTCCTGGTGGGCGGCTGCCTGGAGCTGGGCTCCGACGGCCTGCCGTTCGCGCCGTTCACGACCGTGCTGCGCGGCCTGGTGCGCGACATCGGCATCGAGGGGGTCGCCGGGCTCGTCCCGCGCGGCGACACCGGCGGCCTCGCCCGGCTGCTGCCGGAGTTCGGGGAGCCCGAGTCGGACGCCGCGTCCGGCGAGGAGCGGGCCCGGCTGTTCGAGGTCGTCCTGACGCTGCTGGAGCGGCTGGCCGAGAAGGGCCCGGTCGTGCTGGTCATCGAGGACGCCCACTGGGCCGACCGGTCCACCCGCGACCTGCTGGCGTTCCTGGTGCGCAACCTCGGCGTCGGCCCGGTGCTCATCGTGCTGACGTACCGGACGGACGAGCTGCACCGCGCCCATCCGCTGCGGCGGCTGCTCGCCGGGCTGGAGCGGCTCGAACGCGTCCGCCGGATGGAGCTCGGCAGGCTGGCCCGCGCCGACGTGTCCGCGCTGGTCACCGAGCTGCTCGGGCAGAGCCCGCCGCCCGGCCTCGTCGAGCGGATCGACGCCCGCAGCGAGGGCAACCCGCTGTTCATCGAGGCGCTGCTCGACGACGACGGCGAGCTGGCGTGCGAGCTGCCGGAGTCGCTGCGCGACCTGCTCCTCGCCGGCGTCCAGCGGCTCCCCGAGGAGACGCAGGACGTCCTGCGCGACGCGAGCGGCGGCAGCACCCGCATCGAGCACGCGCTGCTCGCGGCCGTGTCCGGGCTCGACGACGCCGCGCTGACCCGCACGCTCCGCCCCGCCGTCGCCGCGAACGTGCTCGTCGTGGACGGCGACGGGTACGCGTTCCGGCACGCGCTGATCCGCGAGGCCGTCCACGACGACCTGCTGCCGGGCGAGCACACGCGGCTCCACACCCGCTACGCCGAGGCCCTGGAGAACGATCCTTCGCTCGTGCCCGCCGGGCGGCTGTGGGTCGAGCTGAGCTACCACTGGAAGCAGGCCCACAACAGCCTGTGGGCGCTCGTCGCGTCCTGGCGCGCCGCGGGGGAGGCGCGCAAGGCGCTCGCCTACGCCGAGTGCCTGGCGATGCTCGAACGCGTCCTCCAGCTGTGGGACCGCGTCCCCGACGCGGTGGAGCGCATCGGCGCCGACTACGTCCGGGTCCTGATGGACGCGGCGACCGCCGCCGACCTCGCCGGCGAGTTCGACCGCGGCATCAAGCTCGTCACCGCCGCGCTCAAGGAGATCGAGGCGGCGGACGGCGAACACGACACCGAGCGCCGGGCGATGCTGCTGGAGCAGCGCGGCCGCATGCGGTACCAGATGGCGCGCCCCGGCTTCGTGGAGGACCTGCGCGCCGCGGTGCGGGCGCTGCCGGCCGACCCGCCGTCCGCGCTGCGCGCCCGCGCGCTGTCGACGCTCGGCAACTACGTGCGCATCACCACCGACATCGACGAGGCGCGCAACGTCGCGCGGGAGTCCCTCGCGATCGCGCGCAAGCTCGGCGACCCCGTCGCCGAGGCCGAGGCGCTCATCACGCTGTTCTGCGCCGACACCGACTACGGGTACGACGACGACCTCGCCGAGGTCGAGGCCGCCGCCGACCGCGCCGGCAACCACCCGGTGCTGCTCCGCTACTACGTGATCAAGTCGCATTTCCTGGAGGGCGCGGGGCGGCACGCCGAGGCCGCCGCCGTCGCCGCGCGCGGCAAGGAGCTGGCGCGCGAGTACGGGGTGGCGCGCACCCAGGGCACGTTCCTGTGCATCAACCAGGCCGAACCGCTGGTCTCCCTCGGCCGGTGGGACGAGGCGATGGCCGTGATGAACCACGCCCTGGAGCAGGACCCGGCGATCACCACCCGGACGTCCCTGCTCGTCCTGACCGGATGGGTGGCGCTGGCGCGCGGCGACCTGGCGACCGCGAAGGAGCGGCTCGAAACCTCCCGCGAGATCAAGAAGCTGAAGATGAAGTGGCTGAAGACGCAGGACTACTTCAGCACGCTCTGGCTGGAGGCCAACATCGCGCTGGCGGAGGGGCGGCCCGCCGCCGCGCTGGACGCGGTGCGGCCCGTCCTCGGCCACGCGGGCCTGCCGGACGACGCCCGCTACGCCTGGCCGGTGCTTGTCGCCGGCGCGGTGGCGTGCGCGGAGCTCGGCGACGCCGCCGGTGAGCTGGCCCGGATCGAGGAGCGCGCCGCCGGCCTGCGCTCCAGCGGGCCGCTGCAGCGCGCGCACTCCCTGACGTTCGACGCCGAACTGGCCCGCGCCCGGGGCGTCCTCGACCCGGGCGCGTGGGAGAAGGCCGCCGCCGCGTGGGAGGAGCTCGGCAACCCGTACCAGCGGGCCCGGGCGCTGCTCCGGTTCGCGGAGGCGACGCTGGCGGGCGGCGACCACGACGGCGCGGCGGCCATGCTGCGCACCGCCGCCGAGCTGGCCGGGGAGCTGGGCGCCCGGCTGCTCGCCGAGCAGATCGCCGACCTGCTGCGCCGCACCCGGGCGCCGCGCCGCGGCGACGCGTCGGCGCCGCTCGGGCTGACGCCCCGCGAGTTCGAGGTGCTGCGCCTCGTCGCCGAGGGGCGCAGCAACCGCGAGATCGCCGAGGCGCTGTTCATCTCGGTGAAGACGGCGAGCGTCCACGTGTCGAACATCCTCGGCAAGCTGGACGTGGCGAGCCGCGGCGAGGCCGCCGCCACCGCCCACCGCCTGGCGCTGTTCGCCGAACCCGGCACGCGCGTGTGATTCGGCGGCGGGGGACCTCCCCTCCCGGATCCCCCGCCCCGAACCGTCGGACCACACGGGAACTTCGTGGCCGGCCGTCCGGGGCGCGTCCCGCGGGAGCAGGCGGTGCTCCTCCGTGCGGAGAGGCGGTCCGAGACCCGTCCGGCCACTGCCCAGTGTCGTGCGCGCGGGGCCCGGAAGGGGCGCGGGACATACCCTTTGGGACGAAAGAAAAAAGCGACGGCGACGGGCCGCATTCCGTGACCCGTCACCGTGGCCGCGATCGGGCGGGTCAGCGCGGGACGCGCGCCACGCAGAACACCGTCTGCCCGAACGGCGGCCTCACGAACCGCTCGATGGTGCGGGTCAGCGGCACGACCGTCCGGTCGTAGATCTTGACGAGCTTCGGGTCGGGGTACCCGGCGCCGCCGCGGCGGACCGCGAACCACCAGGCGATGCCGCCGAGGAAGTTGATCGGCTTCAGCACTTCGGGGACGAGCCCCGCCTCCCGGACGGACGCCTCCAGCGTCGCCGGCGTGTACCGGGTGACGTGCCCGACCTTGCGGTCGAAGTCGCCGTAGAGCTGCATGTAGCCGGGCACCCAGATGACGATGCGGCCGCCGGGCTCGGTGACGGCGGCGAGGTCGCGGAGCGCCTGCACGTCGTCCTTGATGTGCTCCAGGACGTTCATCATCACGACCGTGTCGACCTTCCGCCGGATCTCGATCTCGGCCGGCAGGGCCAGGTCGATGACCTCGACGTCGTCGTTGCCGTCGTAGCGCTTGCGCAGCTCGCCGACGCAGTACGGGTCGTTGTCGCTGACGACGAGGTAGTCGAGGCGCCCGGCGAACTGCTCGGAGAAGTGCCCGAGGCCGGAGCCGACCTCCAGCATGGACCGGCCCACGTGCGGTGCGACGGTCTCGTACTCGTACTTGCGGTAGTTGCGGGCCTCGTCCCCGCCCAGATGGTTCTCCAGCGCACCCTCCCCGGCGGCCGGCTGGACGACGTCCCCGTCGGGTGCCGGCGCGGCGGCCGGTGCGGCCTTCTTCGGGCCGCTGCCGAGAAGGTTGAGGAGGGTGCCTGCGATGGACTTCTTCTGACCAGGTGACTGCATACTTCCCGCTCGCTGGGTGCGTTGGCGTTCGGCTTCTCGTTCGCCGGATCGAAGAACCGGCCCGCGCGGGGCGCGTCCGATCTCAGGCGCGAAGGTCGGGTCAGTCTATCCATGCGTGCACGCGGCGCGGCCCGCGGTGACCGCGCCGGACCCGTCCGCGGCGGCGTGTCGCCCGGCCGGCGGCGGACGGGTCAGCCGATCGTGCGGTGCACGGACTCCTTCTCGCTCGGGCCCGGCTCGGACGGCGCGATCCACGGCCCCGGGATGGACGGGTCGAGGACGCCCTCCTCCACCCAGGCGAAGTCCCCGGCGAGGACGGCCCGCGCCAGCTTCACGTCCATCGCGTCGGTGTTGCGCCACAGCCCGTCGAACAGCTCCTCGACGCGGACGCGCGCCTGCCGGCAGAACGCGTCGGCGAGCAGCAGCGCCGACTTGCCGGGCGCCGCGCCGCCGATGCCCCCGTCCGGCGAGGCGTCGGCGTGGGCGCGGACGCACACCGCGCTCATCGCGTACAGCTCGGCGCCGATGTCGACCATCCGGCCGAGGAAGCCCTGCTTGCGCTCCAGCCCGCCCTGCCAGCGGCCGGCCGCGTAGAAGATCGACCGGGCGAGCTTGCGGGACGCCCGCTCCACGTACCGCAGGTGCTTGGCGAGCGGCCCGAACTCGGTGTAGGAGTTCGGCCGCTGCCCGGCGCCGGTGACGAGCGTCGGCAGCCAGCGCGCGTAGAAGCCGCCCGCCCTGGCCGCCGCCCGCGCCTTCTGCCCGGGGGACGCGTCCGGGTCGATGATGTCGCCGGCGACCGACAGGTGCGCGTCCACCGCCTCGCGGGCGATCAGCAGGTGCATGATCTCGGTGGAGCCCTCGAAGATCCGGTTGATGCGCAGGTCGCGCACCAGCTGCTCCACCGGCACGCCCCGCTCGCCGCGCGCCGCGAGGGACTCGGCGGTCTCGTAGCCGCGGCCGCCGCGCACCTGCATCAGCTCGTCCGCGGCGCGGCACGCCATCTCCGAGGACCACAGCTTCGCGAGGGCCGCCTCGATCCGGATGTCGTTGCGCTCGTCGTCCGCCAGCTGGCCGGACAGGTCGAGCATCGCCTCCATCGCGTACGCGGTCGCCGAGATGAACGCGATCTTGCGGGAGATGGCCTCGTGCTCGCCGACCGGCCGGCCCCACTGCACCCGCTCCTTCGACCATTCGCGCGCGATCTTCGCGGCCCATTTGCCGCTCGCCGCGCACATGGCGGGCAGCGACAGCCGCCCGGTGTTCAGCGTGGTGAGCGCGATCTTAAGGCCCGCGCCCTCGGCGCCGACGAGGTTCTTCTTCGGGACGCGGACGTCGTGGAACCGCGTCACGCCGTTCTCGATGCCGCGCAGCCCCATGAACGCGTTGCGGTTCTCCACCGTGATGCCGGGCGTGCCCATGTCCACGATGAACGCGGAGATGCCGCCGCGGTGCCCGTCCGACTTCGGGACGCGGGCCATCACGACGACGAGGTCGGCGATGACGCCGTTCGTCGTCCACAGCTTGACGCCGTTGAGGACGTAGTCGTCGCCGTCCGGGACGGCGGTGGCGCGCAGCCGGGCCGGGTCCGAGCCGACGTCCGGCTCGGTCAGCAGGAACGCGCTGACCTGCCGGGCGCAGCGCGGCAGCCACTCGTCCTTCTGCTCCGGCGTGCCGAACTTCGCGACCGGCTGCGGGACGCCGATGGACTGGTGCGCCGACAGCAGCGCGCCGAGCGCCGGCGACACCGACCCGGCCACCATCAGCGCGCGGCCGTAGTAGAGCTGGCTGAGGCCGAGCCCGCCGTACTTCTCCGGGATCTTCATGCCGAGCGCGCCGAGGTCCCGCAGCCCCTGGACCACCTCGTCCGGGATGCGCGACTCGCGCTCGATCAGCGCCCCGTCCACCCGGGTCGCGCAGAACTCGGTCAGCCGGGCGAGGAACTCCTCGCCCTTGCGCCGGTCCTCGGCGTCCGGCCGCGGGTGCGGGTGGATGAGGTCGAGCCGGAAATCGCCGAGGAAGAGCTGCTTGCCGAAGCTCGGCAGCCGCCATTCGGTCTCCCGCGCCTCTTCGGCGACCTTCCGGGCCGTCCGCTCGTCGACATGCGTGTGGGTCTGCTGGCTCATGCTGATCGCATTTCCCGTGGCCGGGGCGGGAAACCATGGCCGGATCGGGAAACCCCGCCCGGATCGGCGTCCGGGAGTGGTCCAATGGGACCGGGCCGCCGCCGCAGGCTCCACCGGATTGGGCAAAGAGGGGTTCGCCGAGCGAAATGGGTGAGACGCGCAAACCCACGCTCATCGCCTCGGTGCAGCGCGCCCTGCGGCTCATGGAGGCGGTGGCGTCCCATCCGAACGGCGCGCCCGCCAAGCAGCTGGCGCGCGAGGCGAAACTCCCCCTCGCCACCGCCTACCACCTGCTGCGCACCCTCGCCCACGAGGGCTACGCGACCCGGCTGCCGGACGGCTTCTGGGTGCTCGGCGACCGCGTCGAGACGCTGCACGAGCGGAGCCGGACGCAGCAGCTCCTCACCCGGCTCCGCCCCACCCTCGTCGAGCTGCGGGACGAGCTGGGCGTCGCGGCCTATTTCGGCATGAACGTGGACGACGAGATCCGCCTCATCGACGTCGCCGACGGCCCCCGCGCCCCGCGCGTCGACCTGCGGGTCGGCTTCGAGGACGCCGCGCACGCCACCGCGATCGGCAAGTGCGTGCTGAGCCAGTTCGACGAGGAGCGCCGCCGCGACTACCTGTCCCGGCACCCCCTCGTCGACCTGACCCCGCACACCATCACCGAGCCGGGGCGCCTGCTGCGCTCGCTGGCCTCGCCCACCGCGCTGCAGTTCGACCGCGAGGAGTACGCCCTCGGCACCGGCTGCGCCGCCGTCTCGGTGACGGACGCGACCGGTTCGGTGGTCGGCGCCCTGGCGATCTCGTGCCGTCCGGGCAGGCTGCCGCGGATCGAGCGGTCGGCGCACCGGCTGCGGGCGACCGCCGAGCGCATCCAGCGTGTGCTGTCCCTGCCCGGCTGAGAGATGCGCCGGTGACACTGGATCGCCGCCACCGGCGCGCCCGGGGCGCCGGACGTGTGAACGACGCGCCGGTGGCGATGAGCGCGGCCTCTAGGAGACGCGGCGGCGCGTCCAGTGGAAGCAGAAGCCGGACAGGCCCAGGGTGAGGGCGGCGAACAGCCCGGTCTCGGCCCACTGCAGCGGCCAGAAATGGCCGGCCGGATGGAAGGTGACCCGCTGCTTGTAACCGAGCCGCGCGATCTCGGTGAAGCACGCCTTGGAGGGCCCGCCGTCAGGGTCCGCGTTCGGGTCCTGCGGGCCGGGCGCCATCCGCGGCGGGGCGCACGGCCCCGACATCAGGGAGGCGGGCAGGCCGGCCGGGCGCCCGGACGCGTCGACCGTGTGGTTCGTGATCGTCCACGCCCCCGGTTCCGCGTCCGTCTGCACCGTCATGACCTTGGACCCCTGGTCGAGCGTCATCTGCGACAGGTTCTCCAACGTGATCGGCACGGTGGCCCGCTCGGCCGGGAGGAGGTGGGCGCGGACCCACACCAGCATCGCCACCTGGACGCCGACGAACACCACCAGGGTGATCGCCATGGCGGTGAGGGTGCGGCGGGTGAGGACGCCCATCGTGACGCCGAGCGCGAAGGCGAAGGCCGCGTAGCCGATCGGGACGATGCCGTGCGCGCTGAACGCCACCGGCGCCATCCGCGGGAACCGGTCGGCGACTGCCTCGTCCAGGGGAGCGGCCCACCAGTTGGCCGCGCGGACGGCGAGCCCGGCGGCGACCATGGCCGCCAGGCCGACGACGCCGAGCTTGACGGCCAGCCAGCGGGTCCGCGTGATGCTCTGGTTCCACGCGAGCCGGTGCGTGCCGCTCTCCAGTTCGCGCGCGATGAGCGGCGCGCCCCAGAAGAGGCCGATGACGGCCGGCAGCAGTATCACGAGGCCGAGCAGGGCTCCGTACTGCACCTGGTGGTCGTTGAAGAACATCCTGGAGAAGTTCGAGCAGGCGTCCCGCGAGCCGCACGCCGCGAGCCCGCGGTCGTACCTGCCGGACAGGCCGGGCCCGCTCGCCGCGAGGGCCGCGCCGAGGAGGGCGAGCCCCCCGAACACCATCGCGGCCTGGACGCGGAACTGCCGCAGCGTCAACCAGATCATCGGATCGCCTCCAGCGTGGGGCGGCGCGGGGTCGCGGTCATGTAGGCGAGGACGAGGTCCTCCAGGCCGACCTGCCCGACCGTCCAAGCCGGGTCGAGGATCGGGCCGTCCGACCGGACGATGAACGTGCTCTGCCGGTCGGTGTGGCTCTCGGACACGATGTGCTGGTCCTCCGGCAGCGTGTCCCGGCGGGGCCCGCTGAGCCGGTGGTGGGTCGCGAGCAGTTCGTCGACGTCCCCGGCGACCCGCACGCGCGAATCCACGAGCACGATCAGGTAGTCGCACGTCCGCTCAAGGTCGGACACCAGGTGGGAGGACAGGACGACGCTCAGCGAGTGCTCGGCGACGGCCTCCATGAGCCCCTGCAGGAACTCCCTGCGCGCCAGCGGGTCGAGCGCGGCGACCGGCTCGTCCAGGATCAGCAGTTCGGGCCGCTTGGCGATGCCCAGCGTCAGCGCCAGCTGGGCGCGCTGCCCGCCGGACAGCTTCCCGGCCCTGTGCCCGAGGCCGAGCCCGAGCCGCCCGATCCGCTCGCGCGCGAAGGCGTCGTCCCACCGCGGGTTGAGCCGGGCGCCGAGCTTCAGATGATCGCCGATGCTGAGCGAGGAGTACGTCGGCGTGTCCTGCGCGACGTACCCGACCTTGGCGAGCTGCTCGGGGCCGCTCGCCGGGACCCCGCCCAGCACCCGGATGCTCCCGGCCGTCGGCCGGATCTGCCCCACGGCCAGGTTCAGCAGCGTCGTCTTCCCGGCGCCGTTCGGCCCGACGAGGCCGACGATGCGGCCTTCGGGGATGTCCAGCGTGCAGTCGGCCAGCGCCCAGCGCTTCCCGTACCGCTTGCCCAGGCCCTCGGCCTGCAGGACGGCGCTCATGCTATGTCCGCCTGACTCGCGGACCGAAAGGTCGTCATGAACAACGCCTCGATGCTCTCCTCGTCCAGCCCCGCCATCCGCGCCTTGGCGAGCCAGCGCTCCAGCTCCTTGCGCAGCGGCCCGTGCGCGGCGAGCGACTCGCCGGCCAGCGTCCGCGTCACGAACGTCCCGACCCCCGGGCGCGGCGCGACGAGGCCCTCGTGCTCCAGCTCCCGGTACGCCTTGAGGACGGTGTTCGGGTTGATCGCGAGCTGCGCCACCACGTCCTTGACCGTGGGCAGCTGGTCCCCGACCCGCAGCAGATCGAGCCGCAGCGCGTGCCGCACCTGCCGGACGAGCTGCATGTAGGGCGACACCCCCGACCCGGAGTCCAGATGGAACTCGATCACCGCCACCTCCATTTAACTAGGATGCTAGTACTTTAGATGTGCAGTACACCCCGCTGTCAATGCGATGGGACGCCCCGGACATCACCAAATTCGAGCAAGACGGGACACATCAGGCGGCTGACCGGGCATGACGCCGGCATGTCCACATGGAGCAACGACGACCTGGCCCGCCTCGGCGGCGCCGACGAGATCCAGATCGCACCGGAGAACAGCGACGGCACGCTGCGGAGCCCGACCACGATCTGGATCGTCCGCAGCGGCGAAGACATGTACGTGCGCTCGGTCAACGGCCCCGAAGGCCACTGGTACCGGGCCGCCGAGCACACCCACCGCGGCCAGATCCGAGCCGACGGCACGAGCAAGGACGTCGCCTTCGTCGACGAGCCAGACCCGTCCGTCAACGAGCAGGTCGACGCCGCCTACATGTCCAAGTACGGCAGCATGCCCCAGGTCGAGCCGATGACGCAGCCCGGCCCCCGAGACACGACCCTGAAACTCGTCCCCCGCTGACCGCCCACAAGGTCAACCCCCTCACCGTGCCCGGCCATCTCGGCGGGGGTAGACGACGGTGGGTCGCCGGCGAGACCGCTGAGTCGGTGGCCACGGCCTACCGCACCACGGCCGGAAGCCGCGGGGCACCACCGTCGAATACGAGGTCCGCATGGGGTGACTTCCCCCGCCTGCAAATCACCAACGGGATCCTGGCGGCCAGCCCACGCCGATCCCGTGCTCGCGAACGAGGCCCGTCCGGGTCATCAAGTTCGCCTTACTTGATGAGGGCGGACGCGGGGGGAGTAGGCCTGACCGATCGATTGCAGGTTCGCGGACGGCCCACGCTCGGGGATCAGGCCACATCGACGCCGTGGTCGCGGGCCAGGCCGCCTAGGCCGTCTGCCCAGCCCTGGCCGAGGGCGCGTAGTTTCCAGACGGGCTGGCCGTTGCACGAGCGTCTGACCCGGCGCAAGCTCGACGGGCGCGGCGACCTGCACGTTCGTCCCTTGTGCCATGCCCGGATGCGGTGCGCGTGGGTACGGTGCCGCGGATTGTGCGGGCGGCGTATTGAACGACGGCGCGGGCGCGGCGTGCTGCGGTGGCGGTGTGTGGAAGGAATGTGCCGGTTGCGGGGCGGCGGGGTGTGGGGGTGGCGGCTGCAAAGAGGGGGCCGGGGTGGGCTGTGACCAGGGCGGCGGTGGAGCTTGGAGCGGGGGCGCCGGTGCAGTGGCCTGCTTCCACTCGGCGAACGACTTCAGAGCGTACGGGTCGGACGGTGGTGGGGCGGCGGGTTCCGGTGTCGCTTCCGGGACGTCCTCTATCTGGGCTAGGAGGGCTTCCAGGCCGGGGATCTTTGTGGTGTCGAGGGGCTTGACCGACGTGGAGAGGTTGCCGGATGCGGTCGTGCGCACCGAGCAGTCCACGTCCTCGGCGATGTCCAGGAAGCGGAGTGCGTCTTCCGGACGGCGCCAGGGGACGGATGCGACGGCCTGGCGCGTCCAGCGGCCGTAGGCGACTATGCCCAGGCGCTGAGTGTCGGGCATCCGGGTCAGGACGGCCAGGTCGATCGCGGTGATGCCGGGCGCGGTCGCGAACGCCTCGTTGAGGGTCGCGATGATGTTGGAGCCCATGGACGTGAGCCACCACAGGAGCCGGTCGCGCTTCGTCAGCGTCTTCAGGGTCGGACGGCAAGCTCACCCTGACGCCAGACCAGGGCCTGTTGACTGGAGTGGACACCACATTCCCGGTGTACATCGACCCGGTGTGGGGAGCGCACAAGGCCGGGGCGTGGGGAATGGTGTGCATGGGCTGGTGTTCACCAGGTCTGACGGGGCGCCGATCACTCCGAGCACCGTCAACCGGCACTTCGGCCGGCTGTGCGACACGGCCGGGATCCGCCGCGTCAGGTTTCATGATCTTCGACATTCCTGCGCCACGCTGCTGCTGGAACAAGGCATCGACCTGGCCACGATCAAGGACCTGCTCGGGCACTCCCAGATCCACGTCACCGCTGACGTGTACGCCCATGTCAGGCCCCGCCTGCAACGCGACGCCATCGAAGCCATGGGCCACGCCCTCAACCACGACGACCATACCGGCGACCAGGAAGACGAAGGAGACGACCCGCCGAGCTCAGCGGCCGTCGCCTGAACCCTGAGCGATCAAGCCCCGGCGCAGCTACCCCAGCCGCGCCGGGGCTCACCCTCTCCACCACCAGCATCCGAGTGCACCTCTGCCGCGCCACCGGGGCCGAGCCCGGGCCGGAACGGCAGGCGCCCGGGGACCGGATGGGCCTGGTCGGGAACACCGACGAAAGGAGACGGGCCGCTCAGCCTCCGGCTGAGCGGCCGGTCACTGCCTGCGCGGGCCGGCCTGGAAGGTGCCCGGCTGAGCCGGTCTCGCGGACGAATGGGGGCGGCTGGGGACGTGCGCGGGTGACCGTGACCACTGCCGCCCTGGCGAGCACGTGCCGGACGTGCGTACCTTGACCTGCGGTGGTGGGCCTCCGTCGCTCCGCGGTCGACACGATGGTCACGACCCGCAGTTCGGTAATGGCCGGGAGGTGCGAGAAGAGCCGTAGCCGACCGAGGGCCACCATGTCGGTGCGCGAGTTGCCGGGGCCCGAACCTGACCGCAGACAGCGGTGTGGGAGTCGTCAACCGTGGCAGGGCAACGGCGGACATTGGCGCCATGAAGCGACAGGCACCGGCCACGGCACGTCAACGCGCACACGTCCGGCAGGTGTCCGCCAGACCCCAGGTGGTGATGATCATCCGCGCACGTGGCCAGCCCGCCTGATCACACTGTGAGACCGGCTCAACCGGGCACTTTCCAGGCAAGCCCGCGACCAGCCGTAGTGCCCCTGCTGCGGTTGATCGGTCAGGCGGCGTGGGTGTCGGCGCCGCGCAGGATGTACTGGTCGTCGCCGAATACCGCGGAGATCTGGATCTGGCCGCCGAGGGCCTGGACGTAGCGGGCGATGGCGTCGACGGTGGAGACCTCGCCGCGTTCGATCTGGGAGACGCGGCTCTTGGTCACGCCCATCTTGTCGGCGACGTCGGTCTGAGACAGGCCGACGGCCTTGCGGCGTTCGGCGAGCCGGTGGCCGTCGATGTAGGCCTGGTTGCGCTTGCGGGCCTCGGCAACGGCTTCCTCGCCGCCTGCCGCTGTGACGACGTCAGCGCGGACCTCACTCCACTTGGGGAAACTCGTCATCGCTGCTCCTCCTCGACCTGGCGTTCCTTCAAATACTCCTCGTACAGGTCTTCGGCGCGGGGGATGGCCTGCTTGTACCAGCCCGACCAGTTACCGGACTTATCGCCACCGGTCAGCAGGATGGCCGACCGCCACGGGTCGAACACGAACAAGATCCGAATCTCCGACCGGCCTGCCGAACCGGGGCGCAGCTCCTTGAGGTTGTGCAGCCGGGAGCCCTCGATGCGGTCCACGAGTGGACGGCCCAGTCCTGGACCGGCCTCAGCGAGACGGTCGATGGCATCAACGACCTGAGCCCTCGACCGCTCATCCAGGGTGTCGATCCAGGCGAGCAGCTCGTTGGTGACGCGGATCTCCCTCTCCTCCACACCAGAGAGTGTAGCGAATCCTTTACCACCGTGCCGGGCGCCGGACGCGGTTGCACCTTGCTTCTGGATCGCTTCTGGATCGCGTCGAGGTGAACCCGGGGCTTCCAACCCTCGATCAGGCGGATGAAGCTCAAGATCACACTGACTGGCTGTGCGCCCGTGTTGCCGTCACCGTAGCCGTCACGAACCACAACAGCAGATCACGGCATCCGGAAAACCGCAGGTGGCAGACGCCGTTCACCATCCGTAAATCGCGCTGGCGACCAGAATCGCCGCACACCTACTATGTGCTGGCGAGCGAGACACCGGTACTCGTTCACAACCGCAGCTGCGGCGTCGCCCGTAACGAGAAGGGGCAGTTCACATCTGGGGAGAATGCGGACGCGGCCCGTGGGCGCCAGACACACTTGAACTACAGGAATGCTCTGGGGGCTGGGTACGACTTCGAAGTCACGCTTCCGAGTGGGCTCCGGCCTGATGCGGTCGACTGGAAGAACCGCGTTGTGCGTGAATTGAAGTCGGACGCGAAGAGCAGCCAGGCGACGGCCCGGTGATCGTCGATGGGTGGGACTTCGGTGCCGGGCAGCTCTTGACGCCCGGTGATGTGGCCAGCATGTTCCGCGTCGATCCGAAGACCGTCACTCGATGGGCCGATGACGGCAAGCTGGCGTCCATTCGCACGCTTGGTGGCGTCCGCCGGTTCAGCCGTCAGCAGGTCGAATACCTCATGTACGGGGGCGGTGTGCGGTGACGAACGGGCTGGTGCGGGCGGTCGGCCGATGGCGACTGGTTCTGGAGGCGCGGACCCTGGTCGGCCATGAGGCGGCGGTGCGGCGACTAGAGGTCCTACGGGTCGCGCTGCTGCCGCTGGGGTGGCGGTGCGTCGGGCTGTACGACCGGCGCGAGTTCCGGTTCCCGGTGCCGTTGTTGTGGGTTTACGCCAGCGGGTATGTCCATGACATCGGCGCCGTTGTCACGGTGCGGGCGTTGCCGGGCGAGAGGTGGGGGTACTTCGAGGCCGGCAACGGGCGGGACGGGTTCGTCCGTCCTTGCGGCGATGTCAAGGCGGCGGCCGAAGCTCTCGACCTCATCCTCAAACACCGCTTGTTCCCGTGCCGGGAGTGGGCCTGACCTGGCGACGACGGCTGTGACACGAATCCTGTGGGCGTTCTGATGGGACGGGGACCAGTGGGTGCGACCCTTCATGCAGTGCCGCCAATGTGGACGCCCGCATGCGCGCGTATGTAGGTTCTAGCGGCTCAGGGCGAGGGACCCGCCGAGAGAGGAAGCTCAATGCCATCAGTGGGCCCGGCGCTCGTCCAGATCCTCATCGCCGTCGGAGTGGTCGCGTTGATCTTTTCGGCGGGCACGGTCTTCTTCAGGTTCCCAGCGTGGGTGGATCAGGTGACGTCGACGCCGTGGGCGCGGGCTAGGCCGCCTAGGCCGTCCGTCCAGCCTTGGCCTAGGGCTCGGAGTTTCCAGGCGGGGCGGCCGTTCACGGTGTGGCGGTAGAACTCGGCCATCACCATCGCGGAGATGGATGGGTCTGGCGGTGGGCGGAACGTCCAGGTTGCGCCGGTGATGCAGCGCATGTGCAGCGCCGCGTAGGTGAGGGCGGCGCAGGTCAGGCCGGTGTCGACGTCCATGTTGATGGAGACCGCGACCCGGTGAACGTCCTCCGGCAGTGCGGACAGGTGCAGGCCGGCCTGCTCGGTCATCACTTGGCCCTCGGGCTGCTTCCCGAGGAGCCGTGCTGCTCCTCCGGCTGCCGCTGGCTGGTGGTAGAAGACGAAGTCCTCGTCGCCGCGCACTTTGCCCGACTCGTCGAGCAGGAGGAGCGTCAGGTCGGCGTCCGCCCCCGCGAACGCGAATGCGATCAGGAGCCCTTGCAGCGCTTCGTCGGGGAGGACGAGCGTTTGCCCTGGTGACAGGTCGACAGGAGCGGCGATCTGTGGCCCCGTCCCATGCATCATGGGTGGTTGCGACGCGCTGGGGTGCGGGGGCGCGGATTGTGCGGGCGGTGTGTTGGACGGATGCGCGGGTGCGGCGTACTGCGGTGGTGTGGGGCGGAGTGGCGCGGGTTGTGGGGGCAGCGCATTGAAGGAATGCGCAGGTGTGGCGGGCTGGGGTCGAGGCGGGGGTTGGAAGGAGTTTGCAGGTGCGGTGGGTTGCGGTGTATCCGGGCGGAACTCGGGTTGTTGGGTCGGGAGCTGGGAGAAGTGTTCAGGCGCGGCGGGTTGGGGGCGGAAGTGCGGGACGGGGGCGGTTGTCTGCTTCCACTCGGCGAACGACTTCAGGGCGTACGGGTCGGACGGTGGTGGGGCGGCGGGTTCCGGTGTCGCTTCCGGGACGTCCTCTATCTGGGCTAGGAGGGCTTCCAGGCCGGGGATCTTTGTGGTGTCGAGGGGCTTGACCGACGTGGAGAGGTTGCCGGATGCGGTCGTGCGCACCGAGCAGTCCACGTCCTCGGCGATGTCCAGGAAGCGGAGTGCGTCTTCCGGACGGCGCCAGGGGACGGATGCGACGGCCTGGCGCGTCCAGCGGCCGTAGGCGACTATGCCCAGGCGCTGAGTGTCGGGCATCCGGGTCAGGACGGCCAGGTCGATCGCGGTGATGCCGGGCGCGGTCGCGAACGCCTCGTTGAGGGTCGCGATGATGTTGGAGCCCATGGACGTGAGCCACCACAGGAGCCGGTCGCGCTTCGTCAGCGTCTTCAGGGTCGGACGGCCGGCGGGTGTCAGGCCCGGCGTCTGCGTGGGGAGCGTGTCCAGGTCGGGCTGGCGCATCACGATGGACAGGACCGTCCCGTCCAGCCCCACTGCGCTACCGGCGGCCGGATTGTCGGAGAAGGCCGTGTTGACCGCCTCGCAGACGGTGTCCTCATCGTTTTCGTTGAGCGCGCGCCACCACTGAGCGGCGGCTTCGTGGAGCCGCCTGTGGACGTCAGCCAGGCGTGCCTGCTCGGCGGCCAGGTAGGCGGGAGCGTCTTGTTCGGCGGCCTGGCGGGCGGCAGCTCGGTCGGCGCGGGCGAAGCGGCCGATGCCGGCCAGGTGGAAGGACTGCGCTTCCGCGAGGGCCCAGGGGAGCGCGAGTTGCGGTGGCTGCGGCACGAAGGGTGGTTGCGCCTGCGGGAAGGTTTGCAGGTGGACGCTGGTCGTCTGGCGGCGGAGTTCTTCGAGGTGCGCTATCGCCGCGTCCCGCTGGGCCTCCTGTTCGGCGCGTTCGGCCTGGCGGCGGGCGCGTTCGAGTTGGGCCGGGGTGGGGCCGACGTTGCGGGGACGCGCAGGACGTTTCGCGGTTGACCTGCGGCGGGAGCCGCCGACGGAGGTCGATGCGAAGAACGGGCCCATGCCGCTGGAGACTGCCGTCCTGCGGCCGCCGCCCATGTGGATGCGGGCGGCGCGGGGCCCGACGGACGTCCGCACGCCCCGGCTCGACACGCGCACGCTCACCCCTGGCACGCCCACACGGAAACCGAAACCCACTGCCTCACCTCCGTCGTCCCTGGTGGGACGCCTGACGGCCCGGCCCGGTGTACTCGGCGGCGGACGCGTGCAACCTGTCGGGGCATCCGGCGCATCAGGCGGGCGTCGGCGGCCGACAACGTCGACGGGTACGCGCGGACGGTGCTGGTTAGAGCTCCTGGCCGAGCAGCGGGGCCGCGTCCGGGTCGCGGAGCGGATGCCGGACGCGGCCGTCGAGCCCGCCGACCACGCGGGCGGCGATCGAGTACCCGAACGCCGTCTTCGACGAGGGGTCCGGGCCGGAAGAGCTGGTCCGGCAGTCGGCCGCGCCTCAGGCCGAGGCGAACTCCTGAGCCTTCGCGAACTGGACTTGAACCGGCATCTCGCTCACGGTCGGCCAGTTCGGGGTGGCGCCGCCTGCAGCATGCGCGGCTGTGCGGATGAGGTCCAGGGCCCGTCCCATAGCGGTTGTGGGGTCCGCCGTGTTGAGGATCAGCAGTTCGACCGTGATGGTGCTCGTCTCGGCGTTGGTGCTGACCGCCGAGTCGGTGAAGTCGCTGTTGCAGTCCTCGAGCCTGAGAAGCTCCTCCATCACCCGCTCGCCGTGGGCGTGGACATCTTCCACTCTGGTCCCCGGTGCCAGGAGCAGTTGGAACTCAAGGCAGAGCTGGGAGGCTTCCGTCTCGCTCATGGTCCTTCCTCCTCCTCGATGTCCACTGGTGAGCAGACCCTCTGGCACGAGCTCACAGCCCCGATGTCGCCCCAGCCCATAGCGCCCCCGTGATCAAGCTGTGACGCTCAGCAACGATACGTTGTCGATCCCATCGGCGCCCTCGGCTTCGTCCGATCCGTCAAGATCATCGATCCTTCCCAACGTGCGATACGGCGCTGGCAGCGGGGCCGACAAGGTGAACGCGGTGATTGCCGGACATGCCGCCTCGGTGCCTACCTGGCTCAATCGACGGCGACACCGGTTCGTTAGGTGTCTGTTTTGTGCCTGGGGCGTAGTTCGGCGATGCTGTGGGAGTGTCAACGGAGACTATGCACGGCGCCGCGGAGCTGCGCGCCTTCCTGCACGGCCTGCCGGGCGTCGACCGGGTGGGCGCCGAGGAGCGTGCGGCGCGGCTGGCCACGAGGTCGATCAAGACGACGGCGAAGGCCGAGGCGATCGACCTCGCGATCTCGATGGTGGACCTGACCACGCTTGAGGGCGCGGACACGCCCGGGAAGGTGCGGGCGCTGTGCGCCAAGGCCGCCCAGCCCGATCCGACGGACGCGTCGGTGCCGAAGGTCGCGGCGGTCTGCGTCTACTCGGACATGGTGGACGTCGCCGTCCGGGCCCTGAAGGGGACGGGCATCGGGGTCGCGAGCGTCGCGACGGCGTTCCCGGCCGGGCGGGCGCCGCTGGAGGCCAAGCTCGCCGACACCAAGGCGGCGGTGGCGGCCGGTGCGGCCGAGATCGACATGGTGATCGACCGGGGCGCGTTCCTGGCGGGCGACTACGGCAAGGTGTTCGACGAGATCGTCGCGGTCAAGGACGCCTGCGGGGACGCCCATCTGAAGGTGATCCTGGAGACCGGCGAGCTGGCGACGTACGACAACGTCCGGCGGGCTTCCTGGCTGGCGATGCGGGCCGGGGCCGACTTCATCAAGACGTCCACCGGGAAGGTGTCGCCAGCGGCGACGCTGCCGGTCACGCTGGTGATGCTGGAGGCCGTCCGCGACTACCGGGCGGCGACGGGACGGCAGGTCGGGGTGAAGCCCGCGGGCGGCATCCGGACGGCCAAGGACGCGATCCGGTACCTGGTGCTGGTCAACGAGACCGCCGGCCCGGACTGGCTGACGCCGCGGTGGTTCCGGCTCGGCGCGTCCAGTGTGCTGAACGATCTGCTGATGCAGCGCCGCAAGCTCGCCACCGGCGTCTACTCCGGTCCCGACTACTTCACGCTGGACTGAGGATCATGGTTTTCGAATACGCGCCGGCGCCCGAGTCGCGGGCGGTCGTCGACATCCGCGCCTCCTACGGGCTGTTCGTCAACGGCGAGTTCACCGACGGGCACGGCGAGCCGTTCAAGTCGATCAACCCGGCGGACGAGAGTGTGCTGGCGGACATCGCCTGCGCCGACGAGGGTGATGTCGACCGGGCCGTGAAGGCGGCGCGCGCCGCGTTCGACAAGGTGTGGGGGCCGATGCCCGGCCGCGAGCGCGCCAAGTACCTGTACCGGATCGCCCGGATCATCCAGGAGCGGTCGCGTGAGCTGGCGGTGCTGGAGTCGATCGACAACGGCAAGCCGATCCGCGAGTCGCGGGACGTCGATGTGCCGCTGGTGGCGGCCTGGTTCTTCTACTACGCGGGATGGGCCGACAAGCTGCCCTACGCCGGCTTCGGGCCCGACCCGAAGCCGGTGGGCGTCGCCGGGCAGGTGATCCCGTGGAACTTCCCGCTGCTGATGCTCGCCTGGAAGATCGCCCCGGCGCTGGCCTGCGGCAACACCGTCGTCCTCAAGCCCGCCGAGACGACGCCGCTGACCGCGCTGCTGTTCGCCGACATCTGCCGGCAGGCCGAGCTGCCGCCGGGCGTCGTCAACATCATCACCGGCGCCGGGGAGACGGGCCGCATGCTCGTCGCGCACGAGGGGATCGACAAGGTCGCCTTCACCGGGTCCACCGAGGTCGGGCGGCAGATCGCCCGCACCCTCGCAGGTACGGACAAGAAGCTCACCCTGGAGCTGGGCGGCAAGGCCGCCAACATCGTCTACGAGGACGCGGCGCTCGACCAGGCCGTCGAGGGCGTCGTCAACGGGATCTTCTTCAACCAGGGGCACGTGTGCTGCGCGGGGTCGCGGCTCCTCGTCCAGGAGTCCGTCGCGGACGAGGTGCTGGAGCGGCTGAAGGCGCGGATGGCGACGCTGCGGGTCGGCGACCCGCTCGACAAGAACACCGACGTCGGCGCGATCAACTCCGCCGCGCAGCTCGCCAAGATCAAGGAGCTGTCGGAGGCCGGGGAGCAGGAGGGCGCCGAGCGCTGGTCGCCGCCGTGCGAGCTGCCGTCCCAGGGCTTCTGGTTCGCGCCGACCGTCTTCACCGGGGTGGCGCAGTCGCACCGCATCGCGCGCGAGGAGATCTTCGGGCCCGTCCTGTCGGTGCTGACGTTCCGCACCCCGGACGAGGCCGTCACCAAGGCCAACAACACCCCCTACGGGCTGTCGGCCGGCATCTGGACCGAGAAGGGCTCGCAGATCCTGTGGACGGCGCAGAAGCTGCGCGCCGGGGTCGTGTGGGCCAACACGTTCAACAAGTTCGACCCGGCCTCCCCGTTCGGCGGCTACAAGGAATCGGGGTTCGGCCGCGAGGGCGGACGCCACGGACTGGAGGCCTACCTCAATGCCTGACCGTCTCGCCGTCCGCAAGACCTACAAGCTGTTCATCGGCGGCGCGTTCCCGCGCTCGGAATCCGGCAGGTCGTACGTGGTCACCGACGCCAAGGGCCGCTTCGTCGCCAACGCCTCCCAGGCGTCCCGCAAGGACGCCCGCGACGCGGTCGCCGCCGCGCGCAAGGCGTTCCCCGGCTGGTCGGGGCGCACCGCCTACAACCGCGGGCAGATCCTGTACCGGGTCGCCGAGATGCTGGAGGGGCGCCGCGACCAGTTCGTGGACGAGCTCCGCCGGACGGGCGCGTCGAAGACCGCCGCCGGCGCGGAGGTGGACGCGGCCGTCGACCGCTGGGTCTGGTACGCGGGCTGGGCCGACAAGCTGAGCGCCGTCGCCGGGGCCGCCAACCCGGTGTCCGGGCCGTTCTTCAACTTCTCCACGCCCGAGCCGACCGGTGTCGTCGCGGTCGTCGCGCCCGATTCGCCGCTGCTCGGGCTGGTGTCGGTCGTGGCGCCGGCGATCGTGTCCGGCAACACGGTCGTGGCGGTCGCGTCGGAACCGGCGCCGCTGCCGTCGATCACGCTCGCCGAGGTGCTGGCCACGTCCGACCTGCCGGGCGGGGTCGTCAACGTCCTCACCGGCCGCCGCGCGGAGGTCGCGCCCTGGCTGGCCACGCACATGGACGTCAACGCCATCGACCTCGCCGGCGTCCCGGACGACCAGGTCCAGGACCTGGAGGAGAAGGCCGCCGGGAACCTCAAGCGCGTCCTGCGCCCCCTGGGCGACGACTGGGCGGGCGAGCCCGGAACCGCCCGGATGACCGCTTTCCTGGAGACGAAGACCGTCTGGCATCCCGTGGGGGTCTAAGTCGATTTGACGCACCGTGTGTAGAGGGTCACAAAGTGTGGAATAGATCTCCCCGTAACTGATCATCACTGGGGGGAGATCAGTGCCTACCAAGACGGCATCCCGTACGACGTCGAGCCGAGGGACGGCCGGTCGTACCAGGAGCACATCAGCGACCAAGTCCACCACCAAGAAGCCGGCGGCCAAGCGCACGTCGGCGGCGGCCTCTTCCACGAGGTCCACGACGAGCAGGTCGACCGCCGCCAAGTCGGCGGGGACGAAGAGCACCGCGGCGAAGAGGCCGGCGGCGTCGAGCAGGACGTCGTCGGCGGCCGCGTCCCGCGTGACGAAGGCCGCGAGCCAGGCCAAGACCGCCGCGACGCAGATGAAGTCGGTGGCGACCAAGGCGTCCTCGTCGGCCAAGGCCATGACGGCGATGACCAAGGCGATGACCAGCGCGACCAAGGCCATGTCCGACGCCGCGAAGGCGATGGACGCGGCCGCCAAGGTCATCACCACCACGGCCAAGGCGAGCGCGGCCGGCACGGCCAAGAGGAGCACGTCGTCCAGGGCGAGCACCTCGAAGGCGAGCACGTCGAAGAGCACCGCGAGGAGCGGGTCGAAGGCGAGCACGGCGAAGTCGGGCACGTCGTCGTCCCGCAAGTCGGCTTCGGCGGCGTCGAGCCGGTCGAGGCCGACGGCCACGGCCCGGACGAGCCGGTCGTCGACCGCCTCGAAGGCGAAGCCGAAGACGTCCGCCGCGTCCAGGACGCGGACGGCCGCGAACAGCAAGGCGGCGTCGTCGCGGACGGCCGCGAGCAAGGCGGGAACCGGGGCGTCGGCCCGGCGGGCGCCCGCGCGCCGCGCCGCGGCGGAGGCGGGCGCGGCGGCCGCCGCGGCCAGGCCGGCCGCGTCCACGCTGGTCGAGCCGAAGACGGCGCCGTTCCAGCACTCGACGCGCACCGAGGGAGGGTTCCTCAGCGGGCTCACCAACATCGGCCGCGAGCGCTGAGAGCCGATGGACGAGAAGGACATCCTGGCGCACATCGACGAGTACGTCGGCGAGGAGCAGCGGCTCCGCGAGCGTCTCCGGCGGGGCGAGCTCGGGCGCGAGGAGGAGCACCGGCGGCTGGCGGAGCTGGAGGTGGCCCTCGACCAGTGCTGGGACCTGCTGCGCCGCCGCCGGGCCCGGCGGGACGCCGGCGAGGACCCGGAGCGGGCGGCGGGCGTCCGGCCGCCGGACGAGGTCGAAGGCTACCTGCAGTGACCGCGGCGTCCCGGACGCGCGGGCCGCTCCGGTTCGGCGTCTGCCTCGCCCCGGACTCGTCCGCCCCGCTGATGCGCATCGCGCAGGACGCGGACCGGTTCGGGCTCGACCTCCTTGGCGTCCGCGACCAGCCGTACCGGCGCGGCACCGCCGACGCGCTGACGCTGCTGGCGTCCGTGCTGGCCGGCACGTCCCGGATCCGGGTGCTGCCGGCGGTGGCGTGCCTGCCGCTGCGGCCGCCCGCCGCGCTCGCCAAGGCCATAGCGACCATGGACCGGCTCAGCGGCGGCCGCGTGGAACTCGGCCTCGGCGCGGGCGCCGCCCCGGACGGCATCGAAGCCTACGGCGGCGCGCGGCTCTCCGGGGCGGCGGCGCGGCGCGCCCTGGAGGAGGCCGTGCAGATCATCCGGCTGCACTGGAGCGACCAGACGGGGCTGCGGTTCCAGGGCGAGCACTACCGGTTCGCCGCCGCGCAGGCCGGGCCGCTCCCGGCCGGGCAGATCGGCATCTGGCTCGGCGTCACCGGGCCGCTCGGCCTCGACCTCGCCGGGCGCGTCGCCGACGGCTGGATCGCGCCGTCGTCGCTCGTCCCGCCGAAGCGCCTGGCGGACGGCCGCCGCCGCCTCGACGACGCGGCGGCACGGGCCGGGCGCGACCCGGCGGGCATCCGCCGCGTCTACGTCCTCGAAGGGGCCTTCGACGGGCGCGACTCCCGCGGCTTCCTGCACGGCCCGCCCCGCCAGTGGGTGTACGAGCTGACCGAACTGGCCGTCGGGCACGGCGTCGACACGTTCCTGTTCGCCGGCGACCCCGAGCATCTGCCGACCTTCGCGATGGAGGTGGTCCCCGCCGTCCGCGAGCAGGTCTCCCGCGAACGCGCCGGCGCCCTCCAACCGTGAACACCGCCCACAAGGGGCGCTACGGCGCTCACATGCGTTCGGGGGTGGGGACTCCGAGGAGGTGCAGGCCCGTTTCGAGGGTGCGCAGGGTCGCCGCGCACAGGGCCAGGCGGGACGCCTTCGTCGCCTCGTCCGGCGCCTTCAGCACCGGGCAGTTCTCGTAGAACGAGGTGTAGGCGTCCGCCACCGCGTAGACGTAGGACGCCAGCCGGTGCGGCTCGGCGGTGTCGCCCGCCTGCTTCAGGACGGCGCCGAGGCCGAGCAGCTCAAGGGCCAGCGCCCGCTCCGCCGGGTGGCCCAGCGTGATCGGCCCGGTGGCGTCCTCGACGGAGACGCCGCCCTTGCGGAAGATCGACCGGATCCGGGCCGCCGCGTACTGCAGGTACGGGCCGGTCTTGCCGTTGAACGAGATCATCCGGTCGAAGTCGAAGACGTACTCGCTGTCGCGGGCCACCGACAGGTCGGCGTACTTGACCGCGCCGATGGCCACGTCCTGGACGATCGCCTCCCGGGTCTCGTCGTCGAACGGCTCGTCGTGCTGGATCTCGTCGAAGACCGCCCCGGCCCGCTCGACGGCCTCGTCCAGCAGTTCGGCGAGCTTGACGGTGCCGCCGGCCCGGGTCCGCAGGATCTTGCCGTCGGTGCCGAGGACGTTGCCGATCTGCGCGTGCTCGGCCTTGACCTCGTCGTTCAGCCAGCCCGCCATCCGCGCGACGGCGAACACCATCTGGAAGTGCAGTGACTGCGGCGCGCCCACCACGTAGATCATCCGGTCGACGTGCTCGGTGTCGACCCGGTACCGGATCGTGGCGAGGTCGGTGGTGGAGTAGTTGTAGCCGCCGTCGCTCTTGCGGATGATCACCGGCAGCGGCTCGCCGTCGCGGCCCTTGAAACCGGGCGGGAACGCGCACAGCGCCCCGTCGCTGACCACCGCGATGCCCTTCTCCTCCAGCTCCTGGACGGTCGGGGCCAGCAGGTCGTTGTAGAAGCTCTCGCCCCTGATGTCGTCGTCGGTGAGCGTGACGCCGAGCCGCTCGTAGACGGCGTTGAAGTATTTCTTGGACACGTCCACGAGGACGTTCCACAGCCGCAGCGTCTCGGGGTCCCCCGCCTGCAGCGCGACGACCCGCTTGCGGGACCGGTCGGCGAACTCCTCGTCGCCGTCGAACTTCTCCCGCGCCGCCTGGTAGAACGCGGTCAGGTCGCTGACGGACGAGTCGCCCCGCGCCGCCGCGTCCTCGCCGAGGTCGAGCAGGTGCTCGATCAGCATGCCGAACGGGGTGCCCCAGTCGCCGACGTGGTTGTCGCGGACGACGTCGTGCCCGAGGAACGCCAGGATCCGGGCGATCGCGTCGCCGACGATCGTGGTCCGCAGATGGCCGACGTGCATCTCCTTCGCCACGTTCGGCGAGGAGTACTCGACGACGACCTTCTGCGGCGCGTCGGCCGCGGGCACGGCGAGCCGCTCGTCCTCCAGGGCGCGCTGCGCCTCACCGGCGATCCACGCGTCGCTGAGCGTCAGGTTGATGAACCCCGGCCCGCTGACCTCGACGTTCGCCACGACGTCGCCGGTGTCGAGGTGCTTGACGATCTCGTCGGCCACGTCTCGCGGCTTGCGGCCCAGCTTCTTGGCCAGCGGCAGCGCCACATTGGCCTGAAGGTCGGCGAACTGCGACGGCCGGATGACCGGGTCGGCGTCCGCGTATGACGGTCCGAAGGCGGCGCTCAGCGCGGCCTGGACCCGGGCGGCGAGTACGAGTTGCGGATCGGGCATGCCCCAAGGTTATCGGCGCCCCGCTCTCACCCGGACCCGGTTTTCCCGGCGGGGTGCGTCACGTGGGGTCTTGGCGGTCGGGGACGGTGTCGCCGGCCGGCTGCCTGGGCGGCGGCGGGGCGTCCGCGGGCCGCGCCGTGTTCTCGGACGGCCGGTCGGCGCCGTCGCGCTCGCCGTGCGTCCAGCGGCCGAACCGGGACGTGCGGGTCGCGGCGACCTGCTCGCGGATCCGCTCGACGATCCGCCCCGCCGCCAGCCGGTGCGCCAGCTCGCACGCCGAGGTGATCGCGCGGGCGCGGGACGCGCCGTGCGCGATGACGACCGTCCCGTTCAGGCCGAGCAGGACGCCGCCGCCGTAGCTGTCGGGGTCGAGCCGGTCGCGGAGCTCCTGGAGGCGGCGGCGCTGCAGGAACGCGCCCATCCGCGCCGCCGGGCCGGCGGTCATCGCTTCGCGGATCTCGCTGAACGCGGCGGCGACCGTCCCCTCCATGGTCTTGAGCGCGACGTTGCCGGTGAACCCGTCGGTGACGATGACGTCGACCCGCCCGCTCAGCAGGTCGTGGCCCTCCACGTTGCCGGCGAACTCGATGCCGTGGCTGCCGCCCGCGAGCAGCTCGTGGGCCCGCTTGGCGAGCTTGTCGCCCTTGCCGGGCTCGGCGCCGATGTTCAGCAGCCCCACCGTCGGGCGGTCCGGGCCGAGCAGGATCTGCGCGTACGCGGTGCCGAGCGCCGCGAACTGGACGAGCGTCTCCGCCTTGACGTCGGCGGTGGCGCCCGCGTCCAGCAGGATCGTCGGGCGCGGGCGGGTCGGCAGCGTCACCGCGATCGCCGGCCGCATCACGCCCTGTAGGCCCTTCAGCCGCAGCCGCGACGTCGCCACCACCCCGGCGGTGCTGCCCGCCGACACCAGCGCCGAGGCCCGCCCCTGCTTGATCAGGTGGCAGGCGATCGCGATGGACGAGCGGGGCTTGCGCCAGCTGGCGAGCGCGCCCTCGCCCATGTCGAGCGCCTCGTCCGCGTGCACGATCGGGATCTTCCCGAGGTGGCCGTGCCGCTCCAGCTCCCGGCGGATCCGCGGCGCCCGGCCGACCAGGACGAGCCGGACGCCGTGCTCGCGGACCGCGTCGACCGCCCCGGCGATGATCTCTCCCGGGGCGTGGTCGCCGCCCATCGTGTCGACCGCGACCGGCAGCGGACGCGGGGGCACGCGGCGGTACGCGGCGGCGCGCGTCCGCTCGCCAGTGCCGGTCATGGCCGCTCCAGGAGGATGAAGGTATCGCGATGCGCCGTAAGAACTGCAGCTCATCGCATCGTATGGCGTCCCTTCACCCGCCTTGACCGCGCCCGCCCGGAGTGGCGATCATCACCCCCGGCCGCCGGCCTCCTGGGAGCGGCAGTCGGCGCCCAGGCAGGACGCGTTCGCCACGACCGGCCGCCCGTCCACGAGGATCGTGTAATAGGCCCTGGCCGTCTTCACGTCGCCGCTGCCGAGCACCTCGACCGGCTTCTTCTGCGTGGTCATGCCGGTGCAGGAGACGCGCAGCCGCTCCTTGCTCCAGCCCGGCACGTCCGCGCACTTCAGCGGTGCCGCCAGCGCCACGCCGCGCTGCCGCAGCTCGGCGTCGGCGGTCACCGGCAGCGCCTTGCGGAGCGCGGCCTGGGTCTTGTACTTCAGTTCCTTGCCGCCCGACAGCGCGAGGAACGCGGCGCCACCGGCCGCCATGAGCACGAGCAGGGCGGCGGCCCCCAGGATCAGGGCCTTCTTGCGACTCATCTTCACAACGCCTACGTCACCGACGGTACGGGAACGTATGCACTGGGTGGTGGGTTTTTCCGTCCCGCAGGCGGATTCGTTGCCCTAGCGATCTCCGCAGCGCCCTATGGATTCCCGCAGCCGAGGCCGAGGCAGTCCTTGCGCAGCACCTCGCGCCCGCCGACGGTGATGACGTAGGTCTCCCGCGGGCGGTCGGTGTCGGCGTCGACCGCGATGCCCTCCACGGTGACGGGTTCGCCGGTCCGGGTCCGGGCCGTGCAGTTCACCCGGATCATGGAGCCGGTCTCGGCCTTCGGCGACGTGCAGTTCGGACGTTCCCGCAGCTCGACGCCGCGGGCCTTCAGCTCGTCCACGACCCCGTCGGTGACGGCGTTGCGGTAGGCGCCCTCGGAGATCCGCTGCATCACCTTGCAGCCCGACGCGGACAGGGCCAGCAGGACGGCCAGCGCGGCGACCGGAACCCTTCTCATGCGGCCTCCCCGGCCCGGCCGGCCGCGGCGACCGCGTCGGCCACCGCGTCGGGGCGGTCGAGCGGGACCATGTGCAGCGCGTCGGGCAGCTCGACCCGGACGCCGCGCGGGCTCATCGCGGCGAGGCGCTCGTGGCCCTCGGCCCACTCGCGCTTCCCGGCGGGGTCGTCCACGTCGCCGAGCGCGGTCACCACGACGAGCGGGACGTCCGGGAACCGGCGCCGCTCGCGCAGCGCCGCCAGGTCGGCGGCCATCTCCCGGTAGGCGAGCTCCTCCGCGATCACCGTCCCGATCACCGTGCCGCGCCCGTAGACCGACCGGACGACGTCCGCCGGGACGGCGTCGTCGCGGCGGCTCGTGCGCTTGACGACCAGCCGCCGCCCGAGCGGCCCGGCGACCTTCGCCAGCCGGGTGGCGCCGAGGAGCGCGCCGGTCGCCGTGGCGAGCGGGGTCAGCGCGGCGGCGACCCGCACGCGCACGCGCGGGTCGCGCTCGTAGCTGGGGTCGACGAGCACCACGCCCCGGACGAGGCGGGGACGCAGCCGGGCCAGCGCCTCGGCGTGGAACGCGGCCATCGAGTGCGCGAGGACGGTCACCGGCCGCCGCGCCCGGGCCGCCAGCGCCTCCAGGACCGCGGTGTCGCGGCGCAGCGACGGCGGCGCGACGCCGGCCGGGCTGAGCCCGAGGCCGGGCCGGTCGAACACCGCCACCCGGTGCTCCTTCTCCAGCAGCGCGACCGTCGGCGCCCAGTCGAACCAGGCGCCGCCGAGCCCGGAGCTCAGCAGCAGCGGCGGCCCGTCCGCCGGGCCGGACTCGACCACGTGCACCTGCTCGCGGCCGGCGTTCACCACCGTGCCGCCCACCGCCGCGCCGCCCGCCACCGCGCCGCTCGCCGGCTCGTTCATGGATACGCTCCCTCCTTCGCCGCCGCGGCGGCCCGCGATGCGCGCGCCGCGTCCCGCCGGTCGGCGTACAGCGCCCAGGAGATGACCAGCAGGCCCAGGCACAGGATGCTGATCTGGACGCGCTGGACGACGCCGAGCCACTGCCCCAGGTACATCGCGACGAGCGTGCCCAGCGCGGACACCGACTCGGCGAGCGCCAGCAGCCACCCCCAGCGGGCGAGCGCCGGCCACCACCCGTACCGGCGGGCGGCCAGCGACAGGAGCAGCAGCGCGGCGACACCGCAGACGATCACCGCGCTGCTGGTCACCGAGTGGAACTCGTGGGAGAACGACACGTGCTCGGAGCGCTCCCGCAGCGCGCACCACGTCTCCAGGCTGGGGGCGCAGTCCAGCGGGAAGGACGCGTCCCCGATCGCGCACACGCCGAACAGCCCGAGGAACGTCCATCCGGCCGTGGCGAGGGGCCTGCGGGTGAGCCTGCGGAGCGTCTCGGCCGCCACCAGGATCGACAGCAGCCCGGTGACCAGGTCGCCCGCGCTGTAGACGAGGTGGTAGGGCTGGTCGGACGCCGACAGCTCGCTGACGTAGCCGTTGAAGAAGTCGAGCTTGGGACTGAGGACGTTCTCCAGCACGAATGTCGAGTAGGTGACCGCCGCGACGGCCGCGAGGACGATCACGCGCATGGGGACGGTGCCCGGCCCGTCCCGTACGTCAGAGTCCACCGGCCCCCCTCACGCCGCCTGATCGCGCCGCGCCCGTCGCGCGCCGCGGCCACGCCGCTCGGTCCTGCCCGCCCCGCCCAGTATCGACGAAGATCGGCGGCGGCGGTGCCCGGGGCCGGGATTGGGGTGAATCCGCTGGCAGTGTCCGTGGACGGGCGCCGGTGCTCCGCTGACGGAGAAGTTGACGTCCCGTAGTCGTTGTACAAGAGACGGACCGTCAACGATGATGTCCAGGCGATTTGCCTGAATCGTCCGTTGACCAGCCTTTGCCCACACCGGGTGAGGGGTATCAATTCGGCATGAACCTGTCCCAAAGGGTTGAATGGGGTGTCCCTGGAACATCTGATCACCGTCCGTGACGACGCGCCGGGGTGCGCTTCCCCCGCTGACAGCAAGGAGTACCAACACGTGACACTGGTGAACGACGCGGCTCCCGCGGTGCGATCCACCGGTCGCAAGTTCCGCGCCTTCACGGCGAAGCACCTGGACGAGCTCACCGCTCGCGCAGGGTTGTCCCCGGAGCAGCGGCTCGCGACCCGGGCGGTGGCGACGGTCCTGCCCTTCCGGACGAACGCCTACGTCATCGAGGAGCTCATCGACTGGTCGGCCGCGCCCGACGACCCGATCTACCGGCTCGTCTTCCCGCAGGCGGACATGCTCCCCGCCGAGGACGTCGCCCACCTGTCGGACCTGCTGCGCCGCGACGCGCCCAAGGCCGAGATCGAGGCCGCCGCGCACCACGTGCGGATGAAGCTGAACCCGCACCCCGCCGGCCAGATGGAGCTGAACGTCCCCTCCTTCGGCGACGGCAAGATCCCCGGCATGCAGCACAAGTACGACGAGACGGTGCTGTACTTCCCCAAGCAGGGCCAGACGTGCCATGCGTACTGCACGTACTGCTTCCGCTGGGCCCAGTTCGTCGGCGAGGCCGACCTGAAGATGGCCGGCGACGACGTCACCCAGCTGCGCGACTACCTCGTCTCCCATCCCGAGGTGACCAGCGTCCTGTTCACCGGCGGCGACGCCATGATCATGGGCGAGCCGGTGCTGCGCCGCTACATCGAGCCGCTGCTCGACCTCGAACAGCTCGAATCCATCCGGATCGGGACCAAGTCGCTCGCCTACTGGCCGCAGAAGTTCGTCACCGACCCGGACGCCGACGACATGCTCCGCCTGTTCGAGCAGGTCGTGGAGTCGGGCAAGAACCTCGCGTTCATGGCGCACTTCTCCCACCCGCGCGAGCTCGAACCCCTCATGGTCACCGAGGCGTGCCGCCGCATCCGCGACACCGGCGCGGTCATCCGCACCCAGGCCCCGCTCATCCGCACGATCAACGACGACGCCAAGACGTGGGAGACCATGTGGCGCGCCCAGACGCGGATGGGCCTCGTCCCGTACTACATGTTCGTCGAGCGGGACACCGGGCCGCAGGACTACTTCGCGGTGCCGCTCGCCCGGGCGTACGAGATCTTCCGGGACGCCTACAAGAACGTCTCCGGCCTGGCCCGGACCGTCCGGGGCCCGTCCATGTCGGCGACGCCCGGCAAGGTCTGCGTGGACGGCGTGGTCGACCTGTTCGACCAGAAGGTCTTCGCCCTGCACTTCATCCAGTGCCGCGACGCCGACCTGGTGGGCAAGCCCTTCTACGCCCAGTACGACCCGAACGCGGTCTGGCTGGACGACCTGAAGCCGGCCTTCGCCGACCGCTTCCCCTGGGAGACGTGACCGGCCGCCGGGGCCGGACGCGCACCGAGTGCGCGGCCGGCCCCGGCTGAACACCGCCGGGCGCCCGGACGCCCCCGTGTCCGGGCCGCGCGGCTCACCGCAGGTGGCGGGCGAGGCACAGGCAGGAGGCGAGCGCGGCTCCGCCGCACAGCACCATGACCCGGCCGGGCGGCAGGAGCTCGCCCAGGGCGCCCGCCGCCGCGATGCCGGCCGCCTGCCCGGTCATGAGGCCGCTGCCGTACAGGCCGATCGCCTGCCCCCGGATCTCCTCCGGCACCGCGTCCACGAGGCGGCGCTGGACGGCCAGCTCGTAGCCGAGCCCGAACGTCCCCGCGGCCATCAGCGCGCACGCCGCCGCCGGGCCCGGCCCGAAGGCGAACAGCAGGAGGGGCGCGCCGGTCAGCATGGCCAGCGGCAGGGTGAGCCGCTCCCGCAGGTGCGGGCGGACCAGCCGGCCCGCCGCGAAGTTCCCGGCGAACATCCCGGCCGCGGCGGCGGACAGCATCAATCCAGCCGCGTCCGCGCTCCCGTGCGCCCCGGCGTACGGGACCGCGATCCCCTCCGCCCCGACCGACAGCGAGATCGGCAGCCAGCCCGCCAGGAGCGGCCCGCGCGTGGTGCGGCCGCCGAGGAGGCGCCGGTTGGTCCGCCAGGTGTCGCGCGCCATGCCCGCCGACGGCGCCCGGGACACCGCGGGGACGTCCGGGAGCCGGAAGCGGGCGAGCACCGTGGCGAGCGCCGCGCTCGCCGCCGCGAGCCACAGCGTCCCGGACGGGGTGAGCGCCGACAGCAGCAGACCGCCCGCCGCCTGGCCGGTGATCTGGGCGCCCGCGCTCGTCATCGTGAACAGCGACCGGCCGAGCACGTAGCCGTCCCCGGGGAGCAGCGCGGGCAGCCGGGCCTGGACGGTCGCGCCGCCGACCGGGGCGAACAGCCCGGCCGCGACGAGCAGCGCCATGATCGCCGGCACCGGGAGGCCGCCCACCGCGAGGACGGCCGTGACCGCGAGGCGCAGCAGGTGGTAGCCGGTGAGCAGCCGCCGGGGAGGGACCCGGTCCGCGAGCGACAGCAGCAGCGCGCCGCCCACCGCGTACGGGAGCATGCCGGCGGCGAAGACGAGCGCCGCCGTGACGGGCGAGCCGGTCCGCTCGAACGTCTGGACGGACAGCGCGATCGTCCGGACCGAGTCGCCGGCCACCTGGAGCGTCTGCAGGGAGAACAGCGTCCGGAACTCGGGGACGGCGAACACGTCGCGGTACCGCGCGGGCGCGGCGGAGGGGGCGGTCATGCCGCGACTCTGCGGCGGCCGGCGCCGTCGGCGACAATGTTTCGGGGAGGAGCGAAACGTGTACCGCATCGAGGTCGGCCCCGGGGACCTCGCGGCCAGCCGGTTCGGGATCGCGCCGCTGATCGAGGCGCACAGCGCGCTCGGCCTGGTGGCGGGGCGGATGCCGGTCGGGCCGCTCGGGCCGTGGGTGGAGCGCGCCCGCCCCGCCTACCGGCGGATCGCGGGCGACCCGGCCGTGCGCGCGCTCGCCTTCCTGCGGCGCCCGGCCGGGTACATGGCCGACTTCGTCGTCCCGCCGCCCGCCCGGCCGAACCTCACCGTCGCCGAGCAGCTGGCGACCGTCCGGGCCACGCCGCTCGACCAGGCGCGCCGGGAGATCGCCCGCAACCTGGAGGGGCTGCCGGAACCGGACGCCGCGATCCGGGACGTCCTGGAGGCACCCGACATGGTGGAGCGGCTCGCCGCCGGCCTGGAGACCGTGTGGCGCGCCCTGGTGGAACCGGACTGGGCGGTGCTGCGCTCGATCCTGGAACGCGACATCGTGCACCGCGCGGGGCGGCTCGCCGCCTACGGCTGGGCCGAGGCGCTGGACGGCCTGTCCCGCCAGGTGCGCTGGCGGGACGGCGTCATCGAGGCCGGCATCAGCGGCGACGCCACCTACCGGCTGGGCGGCGCCGGGCTGATGTTCGTGCCCGTGGTCTTCTCCGAGCTAGGCGCCGCGCTCGAACAGGACTGGCCGTACACGCTGATGTACCGGGCCAGGGGAGTAGCGGCCCTCTGGGAGAGCCGCGCGCCGCGCGGCGAGGACGCCCTCGCCCGGCTGGTCGGCCGCACGCGGGCCGAGCTGCTGCGCCTGCTCGCGGAGCCGGCCACCACCACCTGGCTCAGCGCCCGGATGCGCATGAGCGTCGGCGGGATCGGCGACCATCTCGCGGTGCTGCGCGGGTCGGGGCTCGTCACGCGGGAGCGCAGCGGCCGCTCGGTCCTCTACCGCCGGACGGCGGTCGGGGACGTGCTCGCCGGCGGCTCCCCTCCGGCGTAGCCGGCCGGGGAAGCCGCCGCGACGCGGGACGGGCGGGTCAGGTGCCGTAGACGGCGACGATCGTCGCGCGGGCCAGCGTGTGCGCCGTGATGTTGAAGCCGACGACGGCCGGGGACGTGTCGGAGCCGAGCCCGAGCGACTCCACGTCCAGCGCGTGGACGGTGAACACGTAGCGGTGCGGGTCGCCGGGCGGCGGGGCGGCGCCGCCGAACGCCTTCACGCCGTAGTCGTTGCGGGCGTGCACACCGATCTTGGAGTCCTCGGTGCCGGCGCCGGTGGGCAGCTCGGTCACGTCGGCCGGGATGTCGAACAGGCACCAGTGCCAGAAACCGCTGCCGGTCGGCGCGTCCGGGTCATAGCAGGTCACGGCGAAGCTCTTGGTCTCGGCGGGGAACCCCGACCAGCTCAGGTGCGGGGACTTGTTGCCGCCGCTGAACCCCCAGTCGTCGAAGACGTGCTCGTCCGGGAGCCGCTCGCCGTCGGCGATGTCCTCGCTGGTGACCGTGAACGACGGGACTTCGGGCAGGTACTCGCTCGGAAGCGGCGGCTTGGCCATGGCGACCTCCTACATCGTCTTGTGCTGTCCCTCCATCTCTATCAGGGCGATCAGGTCTTGACCGCGCCCATCGTGAACCCGGTGACGAAACGGTCCAGGAACAGGTTGAACAGGAACGCGATCGGCACCGCCGTGATCACCGTGGACGCCTGCAGCGACTGCCAGAAGAACACGTCCCCGCGGACGAGCTGGGTCGGCACACCGGTGCTGACCACCATCTCCGGGCTCGCCGACACGAACGCCAGCGCGTACACGAACTCGCTGGACGTGAGCGTGAAGCTGAACACGACGACCGCGACGATCCCCGGGAAGACCAGCGGCAGGACGGTCCGCACGAACGCGCCGAGGCGGCTGTAGCCGTCCACCATGGCCTGCTCCTCGACGTCCTTCGGCACGGCCTTCAGGAATCCGATCAGCAGCCAGACCGACACCGGAACCGTGATCGTCGGATACACGACGATCATCGACCAGAGCGTGTCCTCCAGGTGCAGCGCCACCACGACGCGGGTCAGCGACAGGAACAGCAGCGACGGCGGCACCAGGTACACCATGAAGATCGCGATGCCCATCGGCGTGCCCCACGGCCGGTCCAGCCGGGCCAGCGAGTACGCGGCGGGCAGCGCGAGCACCAGCGTGATCGCCACCACCGCCGCGCCCACGATCAGCGTGTTGACCACGAACGTCAGGAACGGGGTGTCGGTGAACAGGAACGTGATGTGGTCGGGCGTCGCCGGCTTGTTGAAGAAGAACGGGTTGCTCTCGGGGTCGTAGAGGTCCTGGTTCTGCTTGAACGCGCTGATCACGCTCCACAGGAACGGCAGCGCGCACACCAGCGCGGCCAGGACCGCCGCCGCGTACACCCCGCAGCGCGCCGCCACGTGCCGCCGCGCGTACCTGCGCCGCAGCGCGACGACGTCGGTGCTCATTGGCCCTCCAATCGGCGGACGGCGCGCAGGATCGCGATCGCGCCGGCGAGCAGCAGCGGGAACAGGAACAGCGCGATCGCCGCGCCCTGCCCGACGTCCCCGCCCTCGATGCCGCGGAAGTACGCCCACGACGCGAGGACGTCCGTCGAGTGCGTCGGGCCGCCGCGCGTCAGCACGTACGGGACGGTCATGTCGGTGAACGTCATGATCGCGCCGAACAGCCCGGCGACGGCGATGACCGGGAGCGTCAGCGGGATCGTCACCTCGAACATCCGCCGCCAGAACCCGGCGCCGTCGATCCGCGCCGCCTCGTCGATGTCGCGGGGGATCGCGACCAGCCCGGCCATCACGATCACCGCGGCGAGCGGGGTCAGCCGCCACGTCTGCACGGCGATCACCGACGCCATCGCCGTCCCCGGCTTCCCGAGCCACACCACGTTCCCGTCGATCAGCCCGAGGTGGCGGAGCACCCAGTCGGCCGGCGAGTAGATCGAGTCGAGGAACCACAGCCACGAGATCGTCGACAGCGCCACCGGCGTCGTCCACGGCAGCAGCACCAGGAACCGGACGAACCACTTCCCGCGGAAGTCGGCGACCAGGATGTTGGCGAGGATCTTCCCGAACAGGACGATCAGCACCATGCTCACCAGCGTGAAGATCAGCGTGTTGCGGAGCGCCCGCCAGAACACCCCGTCGCCGAACACCGCGTCGAAGTTCTGGAACCCCACCCAGTCGAAGGACGGGTCGCCGGTCGTCACGTCCGAGAACGCGAACGCGATGGCCAGCAGGAACGGGATCCCGACCAGCGCGATGATGTAGACGACCGACGGGAGCAGCATCGCCCAGGCCAGGAACCCCTCCCGGTCGGCGAGGCCCGCCCGCCCGCGCGGCGCCTCCACCGCGACCGGTTCCGGGCCCGTCCGCGTGCGGGTCATGCCGGCCCGCCGATCGGCACGGGCGCCCGCCGGGCGCCGGTCTCGGCGTCGAAGAACCGGAACCGGCCGGACGGCACCGCGAACTCGTGCGTCTCCCCGGCCTCCAGCGGCGTGCCCACGGTCGCGGGCAGCCGGGCGATGACGCGGGTCTCCGCGCCGATGCCCGTCACCGTCCCGTACACGTGCCGGTCGCCGGACAGGTACTCCATCCGCTCGACCTGCAGCGGCATCGTCACCCGCTCCGCCGCGGCGACGTTCTCGGCGGGCAGCAGGTGCTCGGGGCGGAACCCCACCAGCACGCCGTCCCGCTCGACCAGGTTCATCGGCGGCGACCCGATGAACGTCGCGACGAACGTGTCGGACGGGTCGTCGTACACCTCCTGCGGCGTCCCGACCTGCCGGACGCGGCCGTGCTCCAGCACCGCGATCCGGTCGCCGAGCCCCATCGCCTCCGCCTGGTCGTGCGTGACGTAGATCGTGGTGGTGCCGACCCGCTCCTGGAAGCGCTTCAGCTCGTCCCGCGCCGTCGCCCGCATCTTCGCGTCGAGGTTGGACAGCGGCTCGTCCAGCAGGAAGACCGCCGGATCCCGGACGAGCGCCCGCGCCAGCGCCACCCGCTGCCGCTCACCGCCCGACAGCTGCCGCGGCTTGCGGCGCAGCAGCGGCTCGATCTCCAGCAGCTCCGCCGCCCAGCGCGCCTTCTTCTCCCGCTCGCCGCGCTCCATGCCCTCGGCCCGCAGCGGGAAGATGATGTTGTCCATCACCGTCTTGTGCGGGTACAGCGCGTACGACTGGAACACCATCGCGATCTGCCGGACCCGGGGCGGGAGGCCGTTCACGACGCTCCCGCCGATCAGCACCTCGCCCTCGGTGGGCTGCTCCAGGCCCGCGATCGTGCGCAGCAGCGTGGTCTTCCCGCACCCGGACGGCCCGAGCAGGACCAGGTACTCGCCGGGCTCCGCGGCCAGGTCGACCCCGTCCAGCGCGCGCACCGACGCGCCCCGCGCGTGCCGCGACCCCCTCCGCCGGGCCCGCACGTGCCCGTCGAAGGTCTTCACCAGCCCCTTGACCTCTACGGTGTTCAAAGCCTCGCCTCCGCTCGGCGGCGGGCGGGCGCTTCACGCGGCGCCTTGCCCCGTCGCTCCGGTCGCTCGTTCCTCGATTGCCGCGCTCTCGGTCGTGGCGCTCTCGGTTCAGGCGCCTCAGCCCGGGCGCCGGGCGCCGGGCGCCCGCCCGTGCCCGCGCGGGCTCAACCGCCCACGAGGCCGCGGCCGCGCCAGTTCTTGAAGATCGCCTCGGCGCGGTCGTGGGCGTCGGCGACGGCCTGCTTCGGGGACGCCTGGCCGCGGGCGGCGCGGCCGAACATCGTCGGCAGCACGTTGGTGTTGAAGATCTCGCCGATCGCCGGGTTGGACGGGCCCGGGTAGCCGATGTTCGCGCTCCACGACGTCGCCGTCTTCAGCAGGCTCAGCTTGTTCGCCGGTTTCGCGCCCCACGGGTCGTTGTCGAGCCAGCCGTTGAGCTGCGGGACGAGCGACGGCCACCCCGGCAGGTCGTACAGCTCCGAGTAGTACGACACCGACGGGAAGTTCGCCGTGTAGTGCAGCAGGAACTCCTTCGCCGCGTCCGGGTTCGCCGCGTACTTCGGCACGATCCACTGCTGGATGACGTGCTGCGCCGCCATCGCCGCCTTCGGCCCGCGCAGCGCCGGCACGAAGAAGATGTCGTCGCCGATCGTCCGGTTGGTGCCCATCGCGGTGCGCCACGCCGAGATCGAGTTGAGGATGTAGGACGACTTCCCGGCGATGAGCGCCTGGTTGTTGGACGCCGGCGTCCACGAGAAGACCTCGCTGGTCTCGGCCTCCTTGAACAGCCGCGCCATGTACTCGACGGCCGCGACGGTGGCGTCGGAGTTCAGCACGACCTTCTCGTCCTGGTCCTGGACGGACCCGCCGAACGACCACAGCAGCGCCCGCGCGGCCATGTTGGAGTCGGTCTCCGGCGACAGCCCTATGCCGCACGGCACCCCGGTCTGCTTCTTGATCTCGGCGGCGCCGCGCAGCAGGTCGTCCCAGCTGGTCGGGCCGTTCGGCATGCCGGCCTTCTGCCACATCGACTTGCGGTAGTCGCCGGGGTCGGGCGCCCAGCCGGGGCAGTAGGCGTAGAACTTCTTGGTGTTGGGGTTGTAGCTCGACTTGCGGCACAGCTCCAGCTGCTGCCCCCAGCGCCGGTTGGCCTCCTGCACCACGTCGGTCATGTCGAGGACGGACGGCTCGTACTGCGAGAACGGCGCGATGTGCTGGATGAGGTCGTGGCCGCGCCCGGCCTGGATCTCCGAGGCGGCGCGGCGCGGGACGTCCACCGTGTTGATGTGGTCGACCCGGACCTCGACCCCGACCTTCTCCCCCCAGTCGGAGAGGAACTTGTCGAACCACTTGTCGTGCCGGGGCACGAAGTGGCTCCACATCAGGATGCTGAGCGAGCCGCTCAGCTTCTTCGCGGGGGCGGTGAACACCTCCTTCGGGGCGTTGCCGGTGTTCTTCGCCTGGGGGCCGCTGGACTCGCTGGCGCATGCCGCCAGGAGACCGTAACCACCCGCTGCGAGCGCCGTGGAGGATAGGAAGCCGCGTCTGCTCAGCCGCTCGGCCATGGGGGTCTCCCTCGCCGCTGAAGGTCTCCCCTCGAAGGTAGATCGGCTGGGCGGCCCCATCCAGAGACGATCCGGTAACTCTGCGTCACTCTGGCCCCACCGGCACCACCGGCCCCAGTGGTGCCGCCGCGTTACCGCCCTGTTACCGGTTTCGGGCGTCCCATTTCCGGAGCCCGCCTCCCGGCGGCCTACTTCCCGGTGGCCTCGGTGTAGGCGGCGATGACCTCTTCGGGGTCGCCGTCCATGTGCATCCGGCCCTCGTCGATCCAGATGACGCGGTCGCACATCTCCTTGACCGTGTCGAGCTGGTGGGCGACGAGGAACACCGCGCCGGCCTCCTTGCGCAGCTCGTCGATCCGGGCCTTGCTCTTGCGCCGGAACTTGGCGTCGCCGGTGGCGAGGGCCTCGTCGATCAGCAGCACGTCGTGGGTCTTCGCCGCGGCGATCGCGAACCGGAGCCGCGCCCCCATGCCGGACGAGTACGTCCGCATCGGGTACTGGATGAAGCCCTCCTTGAGCCCGGCGAAGTTCACGATCTCCTGGTACTTGGCCCTGGTCTCCGCCTGGGTCATGCCCATGGCCAGGCAGCCGAGGACGATGTTGCGCTCGCCCGTGAGGTCCTTCATCAGGGCGGCGTTCACACCCAGCAGGGACGGCTGCCCGTCGGTGTAGACGCCGCCGCGGTGCGGGGGCAGCAGCCCGGCGATGGCCTTCAGCAGCGTCGACTTGCCGGAGCCGTTGGTGCCGATGATGCCGATCGCCTCGCCCCGGTAGGCGACGAACGACAGGCCCCTGATCGCGTGGACCTCGGTCATCGTGGGGCGGTGCCGCCGGAGGACGATGCGCGAGAACGCGCTCGCGGCGTTGCCCTTGCCGCCCGCCCCGTACACCCGGTACACGATGTGCAGGTCGTCCACGACGACGATCGGCTCGCGGGACGGGTCGATCTGCACCGGGTTGGTGGCTGGGTCCATGCGCACCTTCGTGTCAGCCACGGCCGTATCGCTCCTCGGCACGGTAGAAGTACATGAATCCGCCGACCAGCATCACCGCCGCCCAGAGTACGGCGTACAGCCAGAGCTGGCCCGTCGCGTGTATGCCCAGCTTGTTCTCGACATGGTCGCGATACTCGCCGAGGAGCATGTGCCGGCTCAACTCGACGTACACGTATGCCGGATTGGCCTTCAGCAGCTCGGCGAGGAACGGGTATTCGGCGAGCTTCGAGCCGGGCTTCATCAGCGTCGGGAGGCTGAAGATGACGCCGGACATGTAGAGCCACGTCCGCATGACGAACGGCAGCAGCTGCGTGATGTCGCGGTTGAAGGCGCCCAGCCGCGCCATCACCATGCTGATGCCCACGTTGAACATGAGCTGCAGCGCCACCACGGGGATGAACAGCACCATGTCGAGGCTCAGCGGCTCACCGAACGCGAAGATGATCGCGAACAGCACGATCAGGGACAGCAGGAGCTGCTGGAACTCGACGATCGCGATCGCCAGCGGCAGCGTGGCGCGCGGGAAGTGCAGGGCCCGGATCAGCGAGAGGTTGTTGCCGACCGACTTCGCCCCCGAGGTGATGGACCGCTGCGTGAAGCCGAAGAGGAAGACTCCGGTCACGAGGAAGGGGATGAAGTCGGGCAGGCCGCGGCTGGTGTCCAGCAGCAGCCCGAAGATCAGGTAGTACACCGCCGCGTTGAGGAGCGGCGTCAACAGCTGCCATACCTGCCCGAGCCGCGAGTCGGTGTACATCGAGATGTTCTTGGCGGATGCGAACGCCCAGATGAAGTTCCGGCGAGCCCACACATCCTGGATGTACTTGCGCAGCGGGGGGCGCGCAGCGCTCTGCCTCAGCCCGTGTCGTGCGGCGTAGTCGGCCAGGGTCTCGTTCACGTGGAAAGGCTCCGCGATCGTGTCGACCGACTCGCCACCCGGGGAACCGAGCCGTTCCGGGTGACTCATGTCGCGAAGCCTATTGCAGTCGATGAGTCGAGAGTGACGTTCGCCCGCATGTGACCCCCGATTTGAGATCTTTACGGAATCATGTCGCCGTCCCTGGGGATACCCCGGACATGCGGGTCAACCACTCACGGAGCAGGATCCTGCCGTCACGGTCCGTCATACGGCGTCGTCACGAGCCGGTCCCCGCGCACCGCTCCGGGCCGCTGCTCAGGAGGCTCGGGCGGGCCGACCGGTGGGCGTTCGACCGGGTGGCGGCCGCGCGGCTGCGCGGCCTCGAGTACGTCCTGCCCCGCCTGTCGCGGATCGCCGACCACGGCGTGCTGTGGTTCACGACCGCGGGAGTGATGGGAATCACGGGCCGGCCCCGGCTGCGGCGCGCGGCGCTGCGCGGCTCGATCGCGGTCGCGGTGGCGAGCCCGGCCGTGAACCTGATCGGCAAGCAGGCGTTCCGCCGCAAGCGCCCCGTCGTGGACCTGGTGCCGCCGATCCGGATCCGCTGGAAGCTGCCGACCTCGCACGCGTTCCCGTCCGGCCACTCGGCGTCCGCCGCGGCGTTCGCGGCGGGCGTCGCGCTGGAGGCGCCGCGCCGGGTCGCGGTCCCGGTCGCGGCGGCGGCCGCGGCGGTGGCGTTCTCCCGCGTCTACACCGGCGCGCACTACCCGGGCGACGTCCTCGCCGGGCTCGGGGTCGGCGCGCTCGCGGCGTTCGGGACGCGCACGCTGTGGCCGGCCCGCCCGCCGGTGGCCGCGGCCGGGAGCGGCGGTGCGCGGGCGGAGGTCGCCGGCGACGGGCGCGGCCTGGTCGTCGTCGGCAACACCGGTGCGGGCGGCGGCGAGGCGGCCGCCGGGATCTCGCTGCCGGGGCGCCCGGAGGTGGCGCTCGCGCTGCTCGAACGGGAGCTGCCGGCCGCGGAGGTCGTCCGCCTGGAGCCGGACGACGACATCGACAAGGCGTTCGACGAGGCGGCCGGGCGGGCCGGGGCGCTGGCGGTCGTCGGCGGCGACGGCACCGTGAACGCGGCCGCGCGGGCGGCGCTGAAGCACGGCGTCCCGCTGCTGGTCGTCCCCGGCGGGACCCTGGACCACTTCGCCCGCGCGCTCGGCATCGAATCGGCGGCGGAGGCGATCACCGCGTACCGGGGCGGCCGGCTCGGCCGGGTGGACGTCGCCTACGTCGCACCGGTGGCCGGCGGCCCGGACCGCGACGAGGAGCACCCGTTCCTCAACACCGCCGGCTTCGGCGCCTACACCGAGCTGGTGGACCGGCGCGAGAGGCTGCGGAAGCGGATCGGCAAGTGGCCGGCGCTCGCGGTGGCCGCCGTCCGGACGCTGCGGCACGCCGAGCCGGTCGAGCTGCTGGTGGACGGCCACCGGATGCGGGTCTGGCTGGCGTTCGTCGGCAACTGCGTGTTCGGCTCGCGGGGCGCCGCCCCGACCTGGCGCGGCCGGCTGGACGACGGGCGGCTCGACGTCCGGATGGTGACCACGGGGCGGCGCGTCCCCCGGGTCCGCGCGGTCGCCGCGGTCCTCGCCGGGCACCTGCACGTCACCCCCGGCTACCGGGAGTGGCGCACGAGCGGACTGGAGGTCGTCGCCCCGGACGGCGAGCTGCGGCTGGCGCGCGACGGCGAGGTCGCGACGCTGCCCGCGGCGGTGCGGTTCGGCAAGCGCCCCGGCGCCCTCGCGGTGTTCCTCCCCGCGGACTAGCGGGCGGACGGCACGTCACGATCGGCGCCCGGGTTGGTCGGGCGCCGGTCTTGTTCCGGTAAAGGGGTGGGAGTCGGCCCCGGAGGGACGGCAGGGTCCGGTGCAGGATCCCGGTGGGGGATCTTCGGGGGGTGAGTCGTGGGACGGACCCGGCCGGGCCGGTGCCGGCGCAGCCGCCAGCGGCAGCTGCGGCGCTGCGTCCGGCAGTGGTGGCCGATCGTGGCGGGGGCGCTCGCGACGACCGGGCTGCTGCTCGGCGCCTACCTGGAGGTCCCGCGCGAGCGGGGGGCGTCGGCGGCGCAGGCCGTCCCCGGCCGTCCCGTGCCCGGCCGGCCGGACGCGGCGCCGCCGCGGCGGCCCATGAGCACCTACACGACGCGGTTCAAGCCGGGGGAGCCGCGCGTCCGCAACATCGAGCTGGCGGCGCGGATCCTGGACGGGCACATCGTGGAGCCGAGGACGACGTTCTCCTTCAACGACGTCGTCGGGCCGCGCGTCAGGAGCCGCGGGTACGTGCCGGCGCCCGCCATCATGGGGGCGCGGCTGGTGAAGGACGTGGGCGGCGGCATCTGCCAGGTGTCCACGACGCTGTTCAACGCCGTGTTCCGGGCCGGGCTCGACATCCGCGAGTCGCGCGCGCACACGATGTGGATGCCGGAGTACCCGGAGGGGCGGGAGGCCGCGGTGTCCTATCCGCAGCTCGATTTCACGTGGAAGAACGACACCGACGCCCCCGTGCGGATCCAGGTGACCTACACGGGGTCGTCGCTGACGGTGAACCTGTGGGGCGAGCGCAAGTACGACGTGCGGTCGCGGACGTCCGAGCGGTACGGGTTCAAGCCGTACCGGACGGGCGTCGGGCGGGGCCGCAAGTGCGTCCCCATGGCCGGCCGGGAGGGCTTCGAGATCGACGTCTGGCGGACGCTGTACTCCGGGGGCCGCAAGGTGCGCCGTGAGAGGTTCCACACCGAGTACCGCCCGCAGCCGAAGGTGACGTGCGTCTGACCCGGCGGCCCGCCACGCGGCGGCCGGGTCGCCGCGTGGCAGTGTGAGGGTATGGAGGGAACAGTCGAACTGGGGCCGGAGGACGGGCGGCTGCTGCTCAGGACGGGCCGCAGCGGGCTCGGCCGGCGGGCGGGGCACGACCTGACGATCGAGGCCACCCGGTGGACGGCGCGGGTCGAGGCCCGCGAGCCGCCGGACGCGTCGTCGGTCGAGGTCGCCGTCGGCGTGGACGGGCTGGAGGTCCGGGAGGGGACGGGCGGCGCGCTGCCGCTCACCGACCAGGACCGCGCGGACATCAGGAGGAACCTGCGCAAGATCCTTGATACCGGGCGGTATCCGGAGGTCGTGTTCGTCTCGACGGCGATCGGCGAGGACTTCGTCGAGGGCGACCTGACGATCATGGGGCGGACGAAGCCGGTGCGGATCCGCGCCTCGCGCGACGGCGACCGCGTGCGGGGCGCCGCCACGGTGACGCAGACCCGCTGGGGCGTCAAGCCGTACTCGGCGTTCTTCGGCGCGCTGCGGCTCGCCGACGACGTCGAGGTCGAGTTCGACCTCAGGCTCCCCGCCTAGCGCGGGCCGCGCGGGCGAACTGGTCGTCCAGGCTGCGCGGGAACGGCAGCATGCGGTGGCGCTCGCGCCAGGGCGCGAACTGGCGGACGGCGTTGAAACCGGCCGCGGTGATGATCCGGTCGACGTTCGGGCCTGGTCTGTGGGCGGGGTAGATGTCGAGATGCGCGATCCCTGCGGGAAGGTCGTGCGGTCTTTGGGGCGACACCAGGGTCATGGGGGGAGCGACCCTCTCGGCGGACGCCATGTCCTGCGCGTAGGCGATGAGTTCCAGGATCTCTGCCTCGGGGCCGCTGTGGACGATGAGCCAGCCGTCCACGTCGATCGGTTCCGATGGGGGATCGGTGAGGGTGAGCGGTGAGACTTCGTCCGATACCTCGCGCAGGTAGGCGTCGTGGGCCGGGGCCAGGGGTTCGAGGACGAAGGTGCGGTCGAAACGCGGAGGGTCGGCGGGGAGGAGCGGCCGGTAGGCGTCCCAGCGCAGCAGCCGGGCCAGATGCGTGACCCTCGTGCCGGGCGGGAAGCGGGTGAGCTCGCCCTTGAGCCCGGCGGGGAACGCGTCCACGACCACCTCGTCCGGTGCGAGGCCCGCGGCGCTCTCCACGACGTGCCAGCCGCCCGCGACACGCGGATCACGCGCGAACGGCGACCCCGTCACCACGGTCACGGGGCCGTCCGGCGACAGCGTGTGCAGGGCGGACCGGAGCCGCGTCAGATGGCCCAGCCCGTCCCCGGCCGCGTAGCAGACGATCATCGGGGCGGCGGCCGGTCACCGGGCCGCGCCGAGGACGGCCAGGTACCCGGCGGTCTCGGCGGCGGGCGTGAAGTCGCGGCGGACCCGCTCCGCGCCCGCCGCGCCCAGCTTCGCCAGCTCCTCGGCGCCCGCCCGCGCGGCCCGGTCGACCGCCGCCCGGCAGGCGTGCGCGTCCCCGGCCGGGAACGTGAACCCGATCTCGTCGTCCACCAGGTCGGCGAGCCCGCCGCCGTCCGACGCGAGCAGCGGCACGCCGAGCGCCGCCGCCTCCAGCGCGACGTTCGGCATCCCGTCGTAGAACGACGGCAGGGCGACCAGGTCGCAGCTCGCGTAGACGGCCGGGAGGTCGTAGCGGTCCATGAACGGCAGGAACGAGTGGGGGACGTCGCGCCCGGCCAGCCATTCCCGCACCGACTCCTCGACCTCGCCGACCAGCAGCAGGTGGAACCGGTCGGCGCGGCCCGACGCGGCGAGCGCGTCGAGGAGGAAGCCGACGCCCTTCTTGACCTTGAGCTGCCCGATGAGGCCGATCGTGCGGCGGCCCGGCGCGACGTTCCCCTCCCGCCACGCCTCGCCCTTGGCCCGCTCGGACGGCAGGATCCGCCACTGCGCGGTGTCGACGCTGTTCGCCACGAACGCGACGGGGACGTCCGGGGCGAGCGCCGCCACCAGCGGCGCGTGCGACCGGGCGACGACGCAGACGCGGGACGAGGCGCGCAGCGCGTCCGCCAGCACCCCGCGCCGCCGCATCGAGAACACGCCGACGTCGATGTCGTTGCCGCGCAGCAGCGTGACCAGCGGCGCGTCCAGCAGCGCCGACAGGACGGGCGCCGCGAGCATCGCGTACACGCCGCCGAACGCGACCACATGGCTGTAGCCCGCCAGGTTCTCGGCGTTGATCGTCGTCCACAGCCGGCGCAGCGCGTGCTCGGAGTCGTCCCCGAGCGGGGCGGTCAGCAGCCGCCCGCCGTGCTCGCGCCGCACGCCCCACGGGCGGGCGCGGCGGGTCAGGTGGGCGACGTCGAGCTCGACGCCCGCGCCGCGCAGCCCCCGCACGATCCGGTCGCACGACTGCGCCATGCCGCCGCGGCTCGGCGGGTAGTGCTCGGTGAGCCACAGGACGCGCGGCATCAGCTGTCCACGAACCCGGTGTCGTCGTCCGGCCCCCAGTCGCCCCCGTACGAGAAGTCGTCACCCGGGTTGAACGCCCCGCGGTCGTACTCGTCGAACGCCGAGTACCAGTACACGTCGTTGTAGGCCTCGGAGCTGCTCCGGTAGTAGCGGCGCCGGTACCCGCCCGCCCACGCCGGGTGGTGCGGGTCCTGCGTCCCGTACCCCTGCGCGGCCGCGCACTCTGGGCACAGCCCGCCCTGCGCGGCGTGCGCGGCGCAGACGGCGCGGCGGCACTGCGGGCAGGACGCCACCGCGGCCTGGCCGCAGCGTCCCAGCACGAAGAATCCGGTCGTCACACCGCAGCGGGTCACTTGGTCCTCCTCGCGGCCGCCGCGCCGGGCGGCGTCCATCGGAACGGCTCCGTCGACACCTGCAGGATCAGGTCGACCAGCCCCTGGTCCTCCCGCGGGCCGGGGAACTTCCCGCTCGCCCGGATCACCGTCCGCCTGCCCTGCTTGACCTGGACCCGGACCCAGCCGGGCGGCGGCGACGGGGGCCGCTGGACGACCGCGTCCTTCGGCAGCCGCCGGGTGACCCGCACCAGCTGCACCGTCTTCGACTTGCTCTTGAGCTTGATCTTCCCGCGCGGGTTCCGCTTGCGGTAGGTGCGCCTGCGCACCCGGTCGGTCACCACGACGTCCAGGACGCTGCCGTCGCGCAGCTGCGCCCGCATCCGCAGCCACGGATCGAACGCGTACCACTGCTTCAGCCCGGAGATCGGCGGGCGGGAGGGCAGCGACTGCTTCGGGCCGTTCTTCTCCGGGACCTGCGCGCCGCGCATGTCCGCCGCCACGGCCAGCACCCCGTCCGGCGCCATGTCGGCGGCGAGCACCCGCAGCATCGGCACGAGCACCCCCGGGACGCGCTGGTGCAGCCGCCACTTCTTCCGCCTCACCACCGCGCCGTGGCCCGCGATGCTCGCGATCACCGGCTCCCACTCGTCCCGCGGCAGCGAGACGGAGAAGCCCTTCTCCAGCGTCAGCGACCTGTGCAGCGGATGGAACCGCGCGATGGCGGCCTTCTGCTTACGCCAGAACATGACATCCCACCTATCGGTCCAGCGTGCGGTAGACCTCGGCCAGCCGGGCGCGCGACCGCGCCCAGGTCAGGCTCTCCTCGATGTGCTCGCGGCCCCTCCGCCCCATCGCGGCGGCCTCGTCCGGGTACTCCAGCAGGATGCGCACGGCCCGGGCCAGCTCGGCGGGGCGGTCGGCCGGGACCAGCCGCCCGTGCTCGCCGTCCGCCATCAGCTCGCGCACCGCCGGCAGGTCCGAGGCGACGACCGGGACGCCCGCGGCCATCGACTCGATCACCTTCAGCGGCGCGCAGCCCTGGTCCAGGTTGCGGGCGCAGCCGGTCAGCGGCGCCACCGACGCCTCGGCGTGCGCCAGCCACGCGGCGACCTCGTGGTGCGGCAGCGTGAACCGCCAGTCGACCCGCTCGGCGACCCCGAGCCGCTCGGCCAGCCGCCGCGCCGGTTTCGCCCGCCGCTCCGGGACGGACGCGCAGACCACCAGCCGCAGCCCGGGCAGGTCGGCGAGCCGGGCGAACGCCCGCATCAGCACGTCCAGCCCCTGCCACGGTTGCAGGGCGCCGACATAGATGACATACCGTTCAGGCGCGTCGGCCGGGCGTTCGGTTTCACGGGGAACGTCGGCGCCGTTCGGGACCAGGTGGATCCGGTCGCCGGGCACGCCCCGCTCCCGGACGGCCTCGCCGATCACCCGCGACGGCACCACGACCGCGTCGCTGCGCTCCAGGCAGAACCGCTCCAGCTCGCGGATCTTGCCGAGCGTGCTCGGCGCCGCCCACGGCCACGTGTGGCTCATCTCGATGGACGGCAGGCCGTTGACCTCGTACACGACCTTGTGGCGGCGCCCGTCCGCGACCGCCGGGAGCGCGCTCCACGGATCCCGGACGTGGCAGACCTCCAGGGTCTCCCAGTGCGGCGCCAGATGGTGCGCGACCCACTCGGAGAACGCCTCGGCCCGGTCGATCAGGTTGGGGATCCGCGCGTCGAACCGCGCGATCTCCCGCGTCCCCTCGCGCTGGTAGCGGGGCAGGCCGCCACCGCCGATCACGCCGAGGAGCCCGCCGCCGTACCGCGCGAACAGCTCGTCGGCCATCTGCGCGATGTGCACCGCCGAACCCTTGCTGGACGGGAACCGGTCGAACGCGACATAGGCCGCCCTATGCCTCACCCGACCCGCACCTCCTCCACCGTCCGCAGCGCCCGGTGCCAGGCGATCTGATCGTCGAGGCCCTCCGCCAGGCCGATCGCGGGCGTCCAGCCCAGGAGCCGCCGGGCGCGCCCGATGTCGGCCCACGTCCGGGACGCGTCCCCGGCCACCGGCGTCTCCCGCCGGATCTCCGCCCGGACGCCGAGGGCGCCGGTCAGCATGGCGACCGCGTCCCGCACGGCCACATGCTCCTGATGACCGACGTTGATGGCGATACCGGGCGGCAGCTCCTCGGCCGCCGCCGCGAGCGTCGCGATGACGACGTCCCTGACATGGGTGAAGCTGCGCGACCTGAGCCCGTCCCCGAACACGGGCAGCGGACGCCCGTCCAGTGCCGCCTCCACGAACCGGTGGAACGCCATGTCGGGCCGCTGCCGGGGCCCGTAGACGGAGAAGTACCTGAGCAGCACGGTGCGCAGCCCGGCCTCCGCCGCCAGCCGGGCGAGCCGCTCCACCTCGGCCTTGCTGACCGCGTAGGGGCTCTCGGGCCGCAGCGGGTCGTCCTCCCGGTTCGGCCTGCGCCCCGCCGACCCGTACACCGACGAACTCGACGCGACCACGACCTTCGGCCTGCGCCGCGCCTCCATGCACGCCGCGAGAAGGCGCCGCGTAGCGGTCACATTGTCCCGCTCGGCTACGGCCCGTCCGGGCCCCCACGAGTCCCGCACGCCCGGCCGCCCCGCCAGATGGACGACGACGTCCGCCGCGGCGACGGCGTCCAACTCGTCCACGGCAAGGTCAATATCAGCCGCGACGACCCCGGGCCGCACCTGGAGTTCCGCCCACGTCCGCCGCGCCACCTGGGGAGTGAGCGACCGCGAGGGCGCGTCAACGGCGAGAACCTCGTGCCCCGCGCCCGAAAGCGCGTCGACCACATGGCTCCCGATGAACCCCGCCGCACCAGTCACAACCACCCGCACGCGGGCACTTTATCCGCCCATGCCCGAACGCGGACAGGGCTCCCGTCCCTGCTCACCCGGGACACGACCGACCCGTCCGGCGGAGCCGTTCACGGACGCCGATGGACGGTGAGGGTGATCCGCCGGTGGACGCGGGTCTGGAACCGGGGCAGGGGGACGAAAGCCGCCCACGGCATCTCCGAGCAGTAGGGACCCATGGCCCGGAACTGGCGCGCGGCGACGGCTCGGGAACCGATCCGGGTGGCGCAGAAGGCCAGGTGCATGCGGTCGAACACCGCCCTGGCGTGCGGCGGGGTCCCGCGCTCGGCGGCGGGCTTCTCCCAGAGTTCCACGGCGCGCTCCACCGCCTGCGCGGCCCGTGCGCCCTTCCAGAAGCGGACCTCGGTCTCGCCCTGCACGCGGCCGTCCGCCAGGGCCATCGCGTACTCGATCACCGCGAACACCGGCAGGACGTGCAGCGGCGAGCCGGGCGGCGCACCGTCCGAGGCCCCGTCGGCGAAGGCGAACATCTCGTCGTGGGAGCCGGACCACTTGGCGCACAGGTACTGCAACGCGTGGTAGTGCCCGGCCACGTGCCCCGGATCGCGCTGGACGAGCCCGTCCCAGCGGGACCGGAAGTCCTGGCGGGAGACCTGCAGCCCGCGGGCCAGCAGGACCGCGACCGCCCACGGCGTGGGGTCCTCCGGCGCCTGCGCGATGGCGTCCGGCAGGGCGGCGTCGGCGGCCCGGAGCCCCTCGAAGAAGTCGGACCAGGCGCTGCTGCGGACGTACCTGGCGTAGGAGGTGCCGCGGACGGCCCAGGCCCGGACCACCAGCGCCCTCGCGTGGACCATCTGGGCGTCGGCGCTGCCCGGCTCTGCCGCCGCCCATTCCGCGATCGCCCGGTGGCAGTCCGCGTCTTGGGCGAGCCGGTCGACCCGGTGCGCCTTGCGGTCCCAGTCGCCGCCGGTCTCCCGCAGCAGCGCGGCGGCGGGCCGCCGGTCCCCGGTCCGCAGCGCCGCCACCGCGTCCAGTACCGCGCGGTCGCCGTACGCCGCGTCGAAACTCACCCTCATCGCCGTCTCCCTGCCTCGCTCCGGCCGATCACCGTAGGACATCGAGGAGACGGCACGCCACGAAAATGTCGAGCTTCGCCGCGGATCGACGGGTCAGCCGCCGGCCATGGCGCCTACGACCATGAACGGCTCGGCGCCGGTGGCGACCCGCTCGGACAGGACGGTCTCCGGCGGGTCGTGGGAGAGGTCCTCCTCGCAGGCGTAGAAGCGGACGAACGCGCGGCGGCGGCCGGTGGCGCGGTCGCGGATCGTGCCGCGCAGCACCGGGTACCGCCCCTCCAGCGCGTCCAGGACGGAGCACAGCGTCACCGGCCCGGGGACGTCGAGTTCCACCTCGCCCCGCACACCGGCGAGCACCCTCAGGTGCGCGGGCAGCACGACGCGGATCATGGCAGCGTCTGGACTTCCACCGACAGCACGGCCGGCAGGTCGCGCACGATGGGCGCCCAGGTGTCGCCGGCGTCGGCGGACGCGTACACCTGCCCGCCCGTCGTGCCGAAGTAGACGCCGCACGAGTCGAGCGAGTCGACGGCCATCGCGTCCCGCAGGACGTTCACGTAGCAGTGCTCCTGCGGCAGACCGGCGGTCAGCGGCTCCCACTCGTTCCCGCCGACGCGGCTGCGGTAGACGCGCAGCCGCCCCTCCGGCGGGTAGTGCTCGGAGTCGCTCTTGATCGGGACGACGTACACCGTGTCGGGCTCGTGCGCGTGCACGGCGATCGGGAACCCGAAGTCGCTCGGCAGGTCGCCGCTGATCTCGTGCCACGTCTCGCCCGCGTCGTCGCTGCGCATGACGTTCCAGTGCTTCTGCATGTACAGCACCTCGGGGCGTGCCGGATGCATCGCGATGCGGTGCACGCAGTGCCCGACCTCGGCGTCCTGGTCGGGGATGCCCTCCGAGCGCAGCCCGCGGTTGGCCGGCCGCCACGTCTTGCCGGCGTCGTCCGTCCGGAACACGCCCGCCGCCGAGATCGCCACGTACATGCGGGCCGCGTCGACCGGGTCCCGGACGATCGTGTGCAGGCACAGCCCGCCCGCCCCCGGTTGCCACGCCGGCCCCGAGCCGTGCTCGCGCAGCCCGGGAAGCTCCTGCCAGGTCGCGCCGCCGTCGGCCGACCGGAAGAGCGCGGCGTCCTCGATGCCCGCGTGGACGATGTCCGGGTCCGTCGGCGACGCCTCCAGATGCCAGACGCGCTTGAACTCCCACGGCTTCGGCGTGCCGTCGTACCACTGGTGCGTCCCGGGGACGCCCGCGTAGGCGAACTCGTTGCCCACCGGCCGCCACGTGGCGCCGCCGTCGTCGGACCGCTGGATCAGCTGCCCGAACCACCCCGTGGACTGCGACGCGTACAGCCGCGCCGGATCGGCGGGCGACCCGGCGACGTGGTAGATCTCCCACCCCCCGAAGTGCGGCCCGCTGACCTCCCAGTCCTTTCGTGTCCCGTCCGCGGTGAGGATGAACGCGCCCTTGCGCGTCCCGACCAGAACCCGCACTCCGCTCATGGCTGCTCCCTCCGAGCGCCGTCAGGCATGCTTCGACCGGAGATACCGACTCCCGCCACCGCCGAAACTCATCGTCCCGCGCCGCTGATCCGCGCCCGGCGCGGATCAGCGCCCCAGCCCGCCAGGGCCGTGGCGTAGCGGAGCTGGGTCGGCTCGTCGTCGCGTTCCATCATCGCCAGCTCGGCCGCCTCGACGGCCGCGGCCGCTTCGCGGACGCGCGGCGGCGCCAGGGACAGCAGCAGGTCGTGGACGGACGAGTCGTCGCGCATGCTGCCGATGAACTGGCGCATCACGCCGATGCCGCCGCTGTGCCCGACGGTTCCGGACTGGGGCGTGAGGTCCCCGGCGATCAGCCGCAGGAGGGTCGTCTTGCCCGCGCCGTTCGGACCCACGAGCGCGGCCGTGACGCCGTCGCCGACGCGGAAGGAGACGTCGTCCAGCAGCCTCCTGCCGTCCGGCAGTACATGGCTGATGTGTCCGACTTCGACGTGCCCCACGGCTCCCCCTCGGTGACCACCCGAGTCTCCGGAGGGGATGACGAGAGCGTCAAACGGTTTTCGCCAGCAGCGACTCGATGTGGGCGGCGACCTCGTCCAAGGCGATCTTGGACGTTTCGCCGGTGGCGCGGGTGTTGATCTCGGCCGCGCCTTCGGCCAGGCTGCGCCGGCCGATCGTGACGCGGAACGGGATGCCGGTCAGCTCCACGTCGCGGAACTTCACGCCCGCGCGCTCGCGGCGGTCGTCGATCACCGTCTCGACGCCCGCCGAGCGCAGCGCGGCGTAGACGCCCTCGGCCGCCTTCGCCACGTCCTCGTCGTCCGACTGGGCCGGGACGACCGCCGCCTGGAACGGGGCGACGGAGACGGGCCAGACGATGCCGCGCTCGTCGTGGTGGGTCTCGACGATCGCGGCCATCGCGCGCTCCACGCCGATCCCGTAGCTGCCCATGATCACCGGGACGAGCTTGCCGTCCGGATCCAGGACCTCGACACCGAGGGCGCGGGCGTAGCGGTCGCCGAGCTTGAAGATGTGGCCCACCTCGATGGCCCGCACGATCTCCAGCGGAGACCCGCAGCGGACGCAGGGCTCGCCGGCGGCGACCTCGCGCAGGTCGGCCCAGGTGCCCACATTGATGTCGCGTTCGACCGACACACCGCGCAGGTGGACGTCGTCGGTGTTCGCGCCGGTGAACATGTCGCGGCGGCCGCGCAGCGCCTCGTCCGCGATCACCGGGAGGGCCGCGCCCACGGCGCCGAGGCTGCCCGGGAGGGCCCCGAGCGCGTCCCGGATCTCGTCCGGCTCGGCGGCGCGGATGTCGGCCGCGCCCGTCGCGTCCACCAGCTTCTGCTCGTTGAGCGGGTGGTCGCCGCGCAGCAGCACAAGCGTGAGCGCGCCGTTCAGGAGGTAGACGAGCGTCTTGATCTGCCGGTCGGCGGGCGCGTCGTACGCCTCGAGGTCTTCGATGGTCCGGACGCCGGGCGTGTCGAAGCGCTCCGGCGCGTCCGGGCCGGGGCCGTCGGACGCGGGCGGCAGCGCCGAGGTCGCGCGCTCGATGTTCGCCGCGTAGCCGCAGGCCGGGCAGTGGGCGACGAGGTCTTCGCCGACGTCGGCGGGGCACATGAACTCCGTCGAGCCGGAGCCGCCCATGGTGCCGCTGGACGCCTCGCACGGCAGCGCCGGGATGCCCAGCCGGGCGAAGATCCGCGTGTAGGCGCCGTGGTAGGCGTCGAACGACGCGTCCAGGCCGGCGCGGTCGATGTCGAAGCTGTAGGCGTCCTTCATGGTGAACTCGCGGGTCCGCATGAGGCCGCCCTTGGGGCGCGGCTCGTCCCGGAACTTCGTCTGGAACTGGTACCACTGCTGCGGAAGCTGCTTGTAGGAGCTCAGCTCGCGGGCGACGGTCGCGAAGATCTCCTCGTGCGTCATGCCGAGGGCGTGGTCGGCGCCGCGCCGGTCGCGGAGGCGGAACATCTCCTGGCCCATGAGGTCCCAGCGACCCGACCGCTGCCACGGCTCCGCCGGGTGCAGCGCCGGGAGCAGCATCTCCTGCGCGCCGATCGCGTCCATCTCCTCGCGCACGATCTGGATGATCTTCGACCGGACGCGCACGGCCAGCGGCAGCAGCGAGTAGTGCCCGGCGGTGAGCTGCCGGACGAACCCGGCGCGCAGCAGCAGCCGGTGGCTCGGCGCGTCCGCCTCGGCGGGGTCCTCGCGGAGCGTGGGCACGAACATCTGGGACCAGCGCATCTGGCGAGCCTAGCCAATCGTTCCTGCCCGCCGCCGCCGGTCAGTACCCTTGTTTGCCGTGAGTCGAGAAGGTGTGACGCCGCAGAGCGAGGATTTCTCCGCCTGGTACAACGAGGTGGTCGTGCAGGCCCAGCTCGTCGACCGTGGCCCGGTTCGCGGCACGATGGTCATCCGACCGTACGGTTACCGGATGTGGGAGCTGCTCCAGGCCGACCTGGACCGGCGAATCAAGGACGCGGGGCACGACAACGCCTGCTTCCCGATGTTCATCCCGGAGTCCTACCTCAAGCGCGAGGCCGAGCACGTCGAGGGCTTCTCCCCGGAGCTGGCGGTCGTCACCCACGCGGGCGGCAAGGACCTGGAGGAGCCGCTCGTCGTGCGGCCGACGTCCGAGACCGTCATCGGCGAGTACATGGCCAAGTGGATCGACTCGCACCGCGACCTGCCGCTGCTGCTGAACCAGTGGGCGAACGTCGTCCGGTGGGAGATGCGGCCCCGGATGTTCCTGCGCACCACCGAGTTCCTCTGGCAGGAGGGCCACACCGCGCACATCGACGAGGACGACGCGATGCGCGAGACGATGTGGGCGCTGGACGCTTACGCCGCCGTCGCCCGCGACCTCGCCGCGATGCCCGCCGTCGCGGGAGAGAAGACGCCCGGGGAGCGGTTCGCCGGCGCCGTCCGCACGTACACGATCGAGGTCATGATGCGGGACGGCCGGGCGCTGCAGTCCGGCACGTCGCACTACCTCGGCACGAACTTCGCCAAGGCGTTCGACATCCAGTACCAGGACGTGTCGGGCAAGCTCACGCACGCCCACACCACGTCCTGGGGGATGAGCACCCGCATGCTCGGCGGCGTGATCATGACGCACGGGGACGACAAGGGCCTCGTCCTGCCTCCGCGCATCGCCCCCTACCAGGTCGTCATCGTGCCGATCGGGCGCAAGGAGCAGGGCGAGCAGGCCGCCGCCGAGGCCCGCAGGCTGGGCGCGGCGATCAAGGCGGCGGGCATCCGCGTGCACGTGGACGACAACCGCCCGCAGTTGTCGCCCGGCTTCAAGTTCAACGAGTGGGAGATGCGCGGCGTCCCGGTCCGCATCGAACTCGGCAAGCGCGACATCGAGGCCGGCGTCGCGACGGTCGTCCGGCGGCTGCCGACCGTCGAGGGGCAGGGCAAGGAGCAGATCCCGCTCGACAAGGTGCCCGGGACGCTGCCCGGGCTGCTCGCCGACTTCCAGGCGTTCCTGCTGGCCAGGGCGGAGAAGTTTCGCGACGACCACACCGCCGTGGTGGACGGCTGGGACGCGTTCGCCGCGCAGGTCGCGACCGGATGGGCCCGCGCGTTCCACTGCGGCGAGACCGGCTGCGAGGACGCGATCAAGGCCGACACCGCCGCGACCCCGCGCGTCATCCCGGCCGACGCGCCGGAGGAGAGCGGCGTCTGCGTGAAGTGCGGCCGCCCGTCCGCCTACGGCAAGCGCGTGATCTTCGGCCGCGCCTACTGAGCCGGCGGGGCGCCCGCGCGGTCAGCCGTCCTCGGTGTCGGCCGCGCGGGCGTTCGCCGTCATCCGGGTCAGGTACGGCTGCACGAACCACACCCAGCCGGAGAAGCCCAGGACCGCCACGGCCGTGAGGACCACCGCGACCGTCTCCTCCTCCAGCGACTCGACGATCAGCATCGTCGCCGAGGTGATGGAGATCGCCAGCGCGGCGGCGCCCACGATCCCGTACCGGTTGGCGCGCCGGATCAGCAGCGGCTTCTGCCCGAGCCGGAACAGGATCCGGTGGTGGAACGCCGGTGAGATGAAGCAGATGGACGCCACCGCCGCGCCGAACAGCGCCAGGTAGAACAGCACGGTCCCGGTGCCGTCGACCTTGTCGAACCCGGCGGAGAACGGGACCGTCAGCAGGAACGCGAACAGCACCTGCACGCCGGTCGTCGCGACCCGGAAGCCCTGCAGGAGCTCCATCAGCTGCCGGTCGAGCCGCTCGTGCTCGGTCTCGTTGCGCGGCTTGTCGGCGGGATCGACGGTCATGTACCCGATCTACCCCTCGCGGACGACCGTCATCCCGGCATTCGCCGCGTCCTACACCAGGGTGGGCGGTTCCACGCGCAGCGCGAGCATCGACACGTCGTCGCGCAGGTCGCCGTCGCAGAACTCCAGCAGCGCCTGCTCCACCCCGGCGAGCATCTGCTCCGGGGTGCCGCCGGCGTGCGCGGCGAGCGCCTCCAGCAGCCGCTCCTGCCCGAACTCCTGCCGCGTCATGTCGCACGCCTCCAGGACGCCGTCGGAGTGCAGGATCAGCGTGTCGCCGACGGTCAGGTCGATCACGTCGAGGCCCGCCTCGAAGTCCTCGAACAGGCCGAGCGGGACGCCGCCCCGGGACGCCGACCTGATCACTCCGTCGGCCCGCACCACGATCGCGGGCGGGTGGCCGGCGGTGCCCAGCGAGACGATGACCTTCTCGGTCTCCAGCGTCAGGCCCGCCATGACCGCCGTGACGAACCGGTCCTCGTCCATCAGCGCCTCGTTGACGATGCCGAGGACGTCGCCGGGGGACGCCTTCCACCGCGACGCCAGCCGGACGCAGTGCCGCGCCGTCGCCGTCACCGCCGCCGCGTCCTCGCCCTTGCCGCACACGTCGCCGAGGACGAGGCCCCAGCCGCTCTCCGTGCGGAACACGTCGTAGAAGTCGCCGCCCACGTCCGAGCCGTGCGTGGACGTCAGGTACTTCGCGGCCACGCTCACGCCCGGGATCGCCGGCAGCGACTTCGGCAGCAGCCCCGCCTGCAGCGTGTCGGCGACCTCCGCGCGCCGCCGGTACAGCCGGGCCGCCCGGATCACCAGCGCCAGGTACCGGCCGAGCCGCTGCACCACGCCGAGGTCCATCAGGTCGAACGGGCCGTACTCGCCGCTCGCCGCCAGCGTGATCGTTCCAATGGCGCGGTCGCCGTCCTCGATCGGCACGCTCAGCACCGAGGTCGCGCCGATCTTGCCGCAGACGGGGTTGCCGTCCGGGCAGACGCCGAGCACGTCGAGGTTCTCCACGTGCGGCCGCAGCGCGCTCTGCCGGGTGACGAACACAGTGTGCGGGAGCGTGCCCTGCGCCGGCTCGACCTCCTCCAGCATCCGCGCCGCCTCGACGGAGTGCTCGTCCTCCGGCCCCATCACCACCTGGCGCCGCAGCTCGGGCGCCGCCCCCGCCGCGTGGATGCCGCCCTGGAGGCCGCCGCCGGGGCCGCCGTTCGGGCCGGTCAGGTCGATGAACGCCCAGTCGGCCAGCTCGGCGGCGAGCAGCCGGGCGCAGCGCCGCACCGCCACCGTCTCGTTGAAGACCGGCTCGTCCAGCAGCAGCTCGCTCGCGGTGGCGAGGACGTCCATCCGGTGCACGATCGTGGCCACGGCCTCGTCGTCGACCGACGCGTTCTGCGCCGTGCGCGCCCGGTCCCGCGCGCCGCCCGTGCGGGCCTTGTCGTCGGCGGGCGTGCTCGTCGGGCCGGCCGCCACCACGACCATCGGGTCGGGCTCGCCGCGGATCCACACCCGGGCCAGCGTCACCACCGCGTCGACCGGGCGGTCCCGGCCGAGGAAGCGGACGTTCACGCGGCGGCGGCGCCCCGTGCGGACCACGGCGGCCAGCTGCGACCGCACCGCGGCGCGGGTCGCCATGTCGCAGAACGCCGTGAACTGCTTGCCCGACACGTACCCGGAGGACGTGCCGAGCAGCGTGGCGGCCTGCCGGTTGACGCGGCGGACGCTCGTCGTCCGGTCCAGCAGGAACAGCGGGACCGGCGCGTCCTGGAAGACGGTGCGCAGCACCCGGCGCTCGTTCTCCGCGGCGGCCGACCCGCCCTGCTCGCCGGTCTGCTCGCCGCCCATCGTGCGCAGCACGGTCAGTGCCAGCTCGAGCTCGACCAGCGCCGCCTCCAGGGTGGCGCGCAGGTCCGGCTCCGGGACGCCCGCGGCCTGGCGCAGTTCGCCGATGCGTCCTTCGAGGTCCGAGATCTCCCGCATCAGGGACTCGGGTTCGAGCTGGTCTGGCCGATCGTGCATCTGGTCTCCCTCTCGTCCGCGTCACACGGTGGAACCAGCTCGGCTCCCGCCCGCACCGGGCCGGGCCACGATCCCGCGGGGCCGCTGCGAGCAGCCTATTCGCATCACGTGCATGGGTCTGTAAGCGCGGCCTAAGGAAGGCCCTGCCGCCCGACGATACGCTGTGCGAGGGCGGTCAGCTTCACATGGCGCGTCTGCGAGATGCGGCGCATCTCGGCGAACGCCTCGTCGGCGCCGCAGCCCAGCGCGTGCATGAGAATGCCCTTCGCCTGGTCGACGACCGCGCGCGCCTCGACGGCCTCCTGCAGCTGGACGGCGGTGCGGTGCACGACGTCGTACTGCTGGCTGTTGGAGACGGCGGCGGTTCCCTGCGCGATCAGCAGCGACGCCAGCCCGTGGTGGCCGTGGCCGAGCGACTTCGGGGTCACCCCGTACAGGGTCAGCGTGACCAGGACGGGCGGGTTCAGGTGCGGGGTGATGATGAAGCAGCGCACCCCGCGGCGCAGCATGTCCGACATCGACTCGGGCCAGCGGGTCTCGGCGAGGATGTCGTCGGAGGTCAGGGCGCGGCGCCCCCGCACCACGTCGAAGACGGGCCCGTGCCCGCGGGACAGCTGCCGGTCGGTGACCTCGGCGAGGTCGGGATGGCTCGCCGCGGCCGCCAGCGGCTCGGGGCGGGTCTCCTCGACGGTGCCGACGTCCATGGCGGTCTCGGCGCCGGTGTCCGGGACGGGGACGGTGTCGGCCGGCGGCCACGCGGAGCCCGCGTCGGCCGCGGCCGCGCGGGGCAGCGCCCACCGCACGCTCGCGGCGCCGGCGCAGCCGGGGACGGCGCGCGCGGCGAGCTCGGTCACCCGGTGCAGCGTGCCCACGTCGGAGGACTCCCCGACCATCCCCAGGCGGGCGATCTCCAGGGCGAGCTGGTCGGTCAGAACCGTTTCGGCGGGCGTCACCCCTCCGAGATTATCCTGGCCGGGCGGGTGCGGCGTGCCGGGCGCTCCGCGTCCCTGGTGCTTCATGAGCGGTGCCTCATCGGGGAGTCCTCGCCGCGGGGCGGCCCTCGGCGGGCCGGGCGGCCCTAGTTGTTGGGCGGGGCCTTGCTGATCTCGCCGAGCGGCCCGCCGCCGCCGTCGGCCACCGCGAGGTCGCCGATGGACACGATGCCCACCGGGCGCTGGTCGGCGTCCACGACGGGCAGCCGGCGGACCGCCTGCTCGCACATCAGCCGGGCCACGGTGCCGGTGTCGTCGTCGGGGCGGACGGTGGTCAGCTCGGCGGTGCACACGTCCCCGAGCGACGTCAGCGACGTGTCGCGGCTCTCCGCGACGGCGCGGACGACGATGTCGCGGTCGGTCACCACCCCGCACAGCCGTCCGGCGTAGGTGACCAGCACGTCCCCGATCCCCTCGTCCCGCATCAAACGGGCCGCCTCGTACAGCGTCGCGTCCAGCGGCAATGACAGCGGGGCCTCCGTCATCACGTCGCGGACCCTAGGTGGCATCGCGCGCACATCCTCCCGAATCGCCGGCGGCTCGCGTAGCCCGTGTGCGCGCCCTACCCGCAGTCGGCGCGGCTATGCGGACAGTTCGGGTTCGGCCACCGTTTCCGTGTTTATCGTGATCAGAACGCGAAAACGGTGCCCGTCCGCGACCTCATCGCGCAGTCGTTGTCGTACTCGGCGCGGAATCGTACCGGCTCTCCCCGCCACCGGCCCTCCGCGCGCGCGACGACCGGCGCGCGGACGGCGGTGCACATCCGGCCGTCCGGGGGATGCGCGAACTCGCCGCCGGACCCGTTCAGCTCCGCGCACGCCCGCGCCGCCTCGGGATGCCCGCCGCCCGGCGGGTCGCAGCGCAGCGTCACCGTCCGGCCGGCGGGCGGCTGCCGGCCGGGGTGGGCGAGGGTGAGGCGCAGGGACGTCCCCGAACCCTGGGGGACGGCGGGCAGGAGGGCGATCACCGCGCCCGCGATGACGCCCGTGGCGAGATTCGGCACCGGGACTCCCGACGGCTGGAGGGTCGTCGCTCATCGTATCGGCGCGGGCACTCACCGTGCAGGAATACGAGCGTTCCCGCAACCACGGGGCAGTTGCGGGAACGCGGTGCGGCGCCGGGGACGGGTCCGGCTCGATCTGTGCTTACGCGGCGAGCGTGTGGGCGGCGCGGCGGTGGCCGGCGAGCGACTCGCGGAGCTGCTTGCGGCCGCGGTGCAGGCGGGACATCACCGTGCCGATGGGGGTGCCCATCATCTCGGCGATCTCCTTGTAGGCGTAGCCCTCGACGTCGGCGAGGTAGACGGCGTCCCGGAAGTCCTTCGGGAGGGCGCGCAGCGCGGCGATCACCTCGGAGTCGGGGATGCGGTCCAGCGCCTCGGACTCGGCGGACCGGAAGCCGGACGAGGACGCCTCGGTCTGCGCGAGCTGCCACTCCTCCAGCTCCTCCGAGCCGGCGCGCTGGGGTTCGCGCTGCTTCTTGCGGTAGGTGTTGATGAAGTTGTTGGTGAGGATCCGGTGCAGCCAGGCCTTGAGGTTCGTGCCCTCCTGGAACTGGTGGAAGTTCACGTAGGCCTTGGCGAGGGTCTCCTGGACGAGGTCCTCGGCGTCCGCGGTGTTGCGGGTCATCCGGACGGCGCTCAGGTAGAGGGGGTCGGCGAGGGGCAGGACGTCTCGCTCGTAGCGCTGGGTGCTCTCGATGGTCGTGGTGCTCCTGGAATCGCGGGTGTTCTTGCGGCTGGCGTCGCGGCCGTTGTCGCGGACAGGCGTGGTGACAGCGGTCATCGTCGCTCCCCGGTGGTAGTGGCGCCCCCGTGGACGGGGACCGGTTGCATGGCGCGTGGTCGGGGGCACGCGCGGACCGGGCGGACGAGCCGCCCCCCGTTGAGTGGTACGTGCCACCGTTCCCGGCGGGTTCGGATATGGGACCCGGCCTCGCATGGGCAGTGGGCCGAGGATCCTGCGCGGGGCCGGCTAGGCCAGAGCGACCCCGTTCTCCGGGACGTCGCGGGCTGCGCTGGTCGGGCGCTCGACCACCCGCCGGTGGTCTTCCTTTCTGTAAGACGCCTGGAAGGGTCCAAAAGGTTGCCTTGACCCGCGTGTTGCTCATCACACGCCTGTGCGGCGCCGCCGTTTCTGCGTGCGCGGCCCCCTCGCAGGCCCCCCTGCAGGCCCCCTTGCAGGCCCCTTGCAGGCCCCTTGCAGGCCCCCCGCCGGCGCCGCGGAGGCGCCGGCGAGGAGGCCGCGCTCAGGGGTCAGCCGAGCAGGTGGTTCAGCGCCTTTCTCATCAGGGTCCGGGCGTCGGGGGACTGCTCCAGGCCGAAGCCGAGGAGGACGGTGTCCCTGGTCGCCACCGAGGAAACGGAGTCGATCAGGGCTTCGGAGCGGACGAACTCGGCGCCGTTGCCGGGGCTGCCGGCGGGGGCGCCCTGGATCGTCCACGGGCCGAGGCCCGTCTCGAAGCCTTCGGCGTCGACCTGGCCGCCGGACGTGGTGAGCTTCGTGTCGTCGATGAACAGGCCGGTCCCGCCGCTGGCGGGGTCGCTCACGTAGGAGATGGACACCTCGATCGTCTTGCCCGCGTAGGCGGACAGGTCGAACGCGGCGGGGACCCAGCCGTTGGAGTTGCCGGTGAAGGCGTTCCAGCTACCGGACGTGCCGGTGTTGCCGCAGGGGTTGCCTCCCGTGAGGTAGTGGGTGAGGAAGGGGTGCATGTCGAGGTAGTAGCCCTGCTCGCACTGCTCCGGGACGGCGGTGCTCGTCCGGCCGTTCCGGTCGGGCAGCGTGGTCCAGTCCTCGGCGCCGGCGGTGTGCGCCTCGACGATGATGTTGTCGAAGCCCGTCTCGGTGCTGTAGGAGAGCTGGGCCTGCAGGGTCGGGGCCTGCGCCGCGGTGACCGCCGACAGGTCGATCGTCCGGGTCAGCCGGCGGTAGACGCCGTCCTGGTGCGGGCCTGCGACGTACCACTGGCCCTCGACGGGTTCGGTGGGCGCGGCGGCCCCGGTGTAGTCGCCGGCCTTCCAGCTGGTGAACTGCGGGAAGTCGGCCTTGGGCAGGACGGTCGAGGTGACCTGGAACCCGCCCGCCTCGTTGACCGGGTTGGTCGCGGTTCCGGTCAGGTCCGCCGTCACCCCGCCGAAGGGCGCCTTCGCTCCGGTGAACCCCGTGGGCGCTCCCACGCGCTGCCTGTCGTAGGCGCCCAGGTAGTACTGGAAGAAGTCGTCCGACAGCAGTTCGCAGTCGTCCCGGAAGTTGCCGCTTACCACGCACGGCTTCTCGGGGTGGCCCTTGAGGCCGTAGTAGATGCCGCCGCCGTTCAGCCGGCTGATCGGGCCGTAGTAGCCGGTCGTCTCGCCGGTGTGGAGCAGCTTGCCGCCCTCGTTGAGGTAGGAGCGGACGGAGAGGACGAGGTCCTTCTCGCGGTCGGCCACCTGCGAGTCGGGGGCGTCGCCGATGTAGGTCTGCACCGGGTCGTCGGCCGGGTCCTGCGTCAGCCGGTTGTCGCCGAGGTACCAGACGACGGCCTTGAAGTGCTTCAGGACGCCGAGGTCGTGCGGGGCGCCGTCCTTGTCGATGTCCCAGACGAGCGGCCGGTGGCCCGCCGCCTTGACGAGGTCCGCGTACCGACTCGTGTAGCGCGGCGCCTTGGTGGGATAGGTGGGGTTGATCCCGGTGTAGTCCTCGTCCGCGACGACCAGGACGTCCGCCCTGTGCTGGTCGCGGACCTTGTAGGTGAAGTGCTTGCTCTCCACCTGCTTGTGGCCCTTCCGGCCGGCGAACCAGACCTCGACCCTGTCGCCCGGACGCTGCCGGACCGTGCCCCGGTACTCGGCGTAGTAGGTCTTGTTCTCGTCGCCGAACCGCTCGCCGCCCCGCCATTCGCGGACGTGCGCGCGGTGCGTCCGGCCGCCGTTGATGCGGTAGCGCAGCTCCTTGGCCCGCAGCGACCGGCGGATCACGCCCGCCACCTCCTGCGAGGAGCCGTAGGACGTGCTGAAGGCGTCGGTCTCGAAGTCGGCCGCGGTGCGCCCGACCGAGGAGACGGGCTCGTCCGGGGTCCGCGCGGACTTGCCGACCGACAGCGCGAACGGCAGGTTCTTCTCGAACTCGCGCTGGATGAGCGCCTCGTCGTCCGGGAACTCGAAGTCGCTGCCGCAGTCGCCGGGCTCCCAGGCGTCGTCGGGGTCCTCGTTGGCGGCCGTGGTGCAGGTCGCCATCTCCGGGGTGATCGTGAGGGTGCCGTACTCGTTGTCGGCGTGGCCGTCGGTCTCGCCGTTGGTGGTGTAGAGCTGGGCGCCCAGCTCGGGCGTGTAGCCGGGGACGGCCGGGTGGTCGATGTCGCCGAGCAGCGCGTCGTGGATCACGTCGTCCGGGCTGCGGGTGAGGGCCTGCCAGCCCACGCCGTGCAGCAGCAGCTGCGCCGCCGAGTGGTAGTTGATCAAGTAGGTGGGGCGGACCCGCTTGTAGAGGTCCAGCTGCGCGCGCGTCTCGGGCTCGGACGCTGGAGCCTTGCCGCGGTAGGTCTGGCTGGCCGGCAGCGGCGACGAGCCCTCGTTGTCGTAGCCCCACTTGTACGGGAAGTTGCGATTGAGGTCGATGCCGTCCGCGCCGGTGATCTGCCCGTCGCCGTTGTTGTCGCGGACGTTCTTGCGCCACAGCCGGAAGCCGTCCTGGAACGTCAGGTCGTAGCCGTCGACGTTGACGACCGGGATGAACCACAGCTCCGTCGTGTCGACGATCTTCGTGACATCGGCGTTCGTCCCGTAGCCCTCGACGTAGTAGTGCAGCAGCCGGCGGACCATCTCGGGGGTGATCCACTCGCGGGCGTGCTGGGCGGCCTGGTAGACCACCACGGGCCGCTTGCGGCGTCCCCCGTCATGGCCGTGCCGCTCCTTGGCGGCGACCCGGACGGCGGTGATCGGCCGACCCTTGACGGACGTGCCGATGTCCACGGCCTTCGCGATCGACGCGTGGTCGGAGGCGACTTTGAGCAGCTCTTCGCGGATGTTGCCGGGGCCGCTGTAGGGGCGGAAGACGTTCTGCGCTGCGGCCTTCGCGCGCAGGCGGGCGTCGTTCTTCGCGGTGAGGCCGAGCCCCTGCGCGTTGAGCGCGGCGGCCTGCGCGCCGCTCATGACGGCCTCGACGTGGACGCGGTCCTTCTGCGCGCTCTTGGAGAAGCGGACGTCCTCCCGGTCGAGCGCGGTGCCGTTGAGGACCTTCACCTGGTCGGAGGTCAGGTCGGCGGCGTAGACGGCCACGGCAGGGCCGGGTGCGGACGGTTTCGGGGCGGCGTCCGCGGGAGCCGCGGCGAACGTCCCGATCAGGAGCGCGGCCGCGGCGAGGACGGGCGGGAGTCTTCGGTGGAGTGTTCGATGCCGGAACTGCGTGCGCGACATTGCGCCCTCCCTGGCAGGGATCACGACGGGGGTTGCGTGATCGTCTGACAGGGGACAAAAGGCGTCAATGGGGCAAAAGTTGCCTATATCCGGATGAGGTCACCGGGCCGGGAGATGGCCGGCCAGCACCGCGCGGACGAGCCGCGCCGCGAACTCCTCGGGCTCCGCCGGGAGCCCCGCCCCCGCGAGCACCGCCTCCGGGCCGGCCAGCCGCGTCAGGAAGGCGTGCTGCTGGCAGCCTCCGAGCAGGGCCGCCGCGATGTACGGCAGCGGCGCGTCCGCCCCGATCCGCCCGGCCTCCCGCTCGGCCTCCAGGTAGCCGATCAGCGCGGAGTGCCCCATCACCGGACCGGTCGCCGCGCCCCCGGGAGGACCCGCGGGGGGACCGCCGGGCGCCCCGGGCGGCAGGTCCGCGCCGTCCTGGCCACCTCCGGTCCCCGCGCGCACCTTGGCGGCCGCCTCATTTTGTGCTTTGACGGGCCCGTTGTCGCGGAGCCAGGCGATCAGTTCGGGATCGGCCAGGACGGGCCCCGTCATCGGCAGCAGCTCGCCGTAGAAGCGGACCATGCCGGCGGCCAGCCGGACGAGGTTCTCCTCGACGGTGTTCCGCCCGGCCGACCCGGCGAGCGCGGCCATGGCGGCCCGCGCCGTCGCGGTCACCTCGGCCAGAGCCGCCGCGAACAGCGCCGTCTTGTTCGCGAAATGGTTGTAGAGGCTGCCCTCGGAGACCCCCGCGGTCCGCGCGATCTCCTTGGTCGTCGCGGCCGTGATACCGCGCGCCCGGATCACCGTGACGGCCGCGGCCAGGATCCGGTCGCGCATGGACGCCGTGCGTGCCGCCAACCCCGCGTCACCTCCCGCGTCGTCGCCCTTCAGCACCGCTTTTTCCGTGGACGTTAGCACCGGCGCGGCCCTGAGTGAGCACTCACCCGATGCTTTTCCGGGAAGTCCCGGCGACCCCGTCTAACAGGAGGTAGCGTCCCCCTCACCGCGCGTTGCCGGGACTTCGAGCGCCGCCGCTCGGGGAGGGGGACCGCATGGTCATCGCGGACTTGCTGGGGGTGGCGAGGATGGCCGCCATCACGCTGAACGAGCGCGGCCGCATCAGCCACTGGGACGACACCGCCACCCGGCTGTTCGGGGTCGGGCCGCCGCACGCGCTGGGCCGCGCGCCCGCCTCGCTGCTGCGGCTGCCGCGCGAGCACCGCGGCGCCTTCGAGCCGGAGGGCTTCGGGCACGCCTGGTGCGGCGCCTGCACGCTGCCGCGCGTCGACAACGGCGAGCCCGCCGAGGTCGGCTGGTGGGTCTACCCGATCGACGGGGCGTCGGACGGGCGCGGCGTCAGCGTGCTCGCGCTCGCCGCCGACCTGCGCCGGCTGCGCCGCGACGGGATCGGGATCACCGTCGGCGACCTGCTGCTCGCCCCGCCCGACGGCCCGGGCCCCGTACCGGGCGGGCGCCCGGCCACCGTCCGGCTGCTGCGGGTCGAGCCCGCGCTCACCGCGCCGTCCGACGACGGGTCCGACGCGTTCGCCGCCCCGCTCGCCGGGCGGCTCGCCGCGCTGCTGCCCGCGCTCGACCCGGCCGCGTTCCAGCAGATCACCTCCCGGGTGCTCGGGATCGGCTGCCCGGCCGTCTCGCTCGGCCTGACGATCCGGCTGCCGATCGTCCCGCACGCCGACCGGCCCGCGGCCGGGCCGCCGCCCGTCCCGCGGCCGCCCGGGCCGGGGCGGTCCCGCCCGGCCGGCCCCGCCCGGCGGGAGGTCCCGCCGGCCTGGGAGCCCCTCGCCTACCTGGGCGAGGCCGGCGAGCAGATCGGCAGCTCGCTCGACCATCTGCAGGCCGCCCGGACGTTCGCCGAGGTCCTCGTCCCGCGGCTCGCCGACTTCGCCGCCGTCGAACTGCTCGAACGCGTCGTCGCCGACTCGGCGCCGCCCGTCGCCGAGGTCGGCGAGACCGCGCTGATGCGCCGCGTCGCCGTCGCGCACAACGACGAGCCCGGACGCTGGGACGAGGCCGTCCCCGAGGGCGAGGCGCTGTTCCTGCCGCCCGGCACGCCGTTCGTCCAGGCCATGCGGACCGGGCGGGCCGTGCACATCCGGCGCGTCGGGCCCGCGCAGGCCGCCCGGTTCGCCGCCGCGTTCGGCGACCGCGAGCTGCGCCCCCTGCTCACCGGGCGCGCGCTGCTGATCGCCCCGCTGATCGCGCGCGGGCGGGTGCTCGGCACGTTCAAGCTGCTCCGCAAGCCCGACCGGCCCTGGTTCGACGAGCTCGACCTCACCATGGTGGACGAGCTGGCCCGCCGCGCCGCGCTGTGCATCGACAACGGGCGGCTGTACCGGCGCGAGGTCACGGTCGCCGAGCAGCTGCAGCGCAGCATGCTGCCCGACGACCCGCCCGACGTCGCCGGGGCCAGGGTCCGTTACCGCTACCGGCCCGCCGAGCAGGCCGCGCAGGTCGGCGGCGACTGGTTCGACGCCATCGCGCTGCCCGGCTGCCGCCTCGGGCTCGTCGTCGGCGACGTGATGGGGCACGGGCTCACCTCCGCGGCGATCATGGGGCAGATGCGCACCGCCGTCCGCACGCTCGCCACCGACGACATGCGGCCCGACCGGCTGCTGCGCCGGCTCGACGGGCTCGCCCGCAGGCTCGGCGAGGACTACCTCGCCACCTGCCTGTACGCGGTGTACGACCCGGTCGAGCGGCGCTGCACGTTCGCCAACGCGGGGCACGTCCCGCCGGTGCTCGTGTCCGCGGACGGCGAGAGCCGCGTGCTGCCCGTGCCGTCCGGTGTGCCGATCGGGGTGGGCGGCGAGCCGTTCGAGACGATGGAGGTCAAGGTCGACGACGGGGCGCAGCTCGTCCTGTGCACCGACGGGCTCCTCGAACGCCGCGGCCGCGACGTCGAGCAGGGCCTGGAGGAGCTGCGCGCGCGGCTCACCGGGGCGTCCGCCGACCTCGACGGCACCTGCGACGACCTGCTCGACGCGCTCGCCGCCCCCCGGCCCGCCGACGACATCGCCATCGTCGCGGTCGGGCTCGACGGCATCCCCGGGGACGAGGTCGTCACCTGGGAGCTCGAACCCGAGCCCGCCAGCGTTCCGTGGATCCGCGCGCAGGTGTCGTCCCGGCTCGCCGGCTGGGGCCTCAGCGGCCTCGGCGACACGGCGCAGGTGCTGGTCAGCGAGCTGGTCACCAACGCCCTCGTGCACGGCGCCGGCTCCCTCGGCGTCCGGCTGATCAAGGGGCGGACGCTGCTCTGCGAGGTCCACGACGACGGCACGGACCTGCCGCACCTGCGGCACGCCGACGCCACCGACGAGTCGGGCCGCGGGCTCCAGCTCGTCCACCACCTCGCCGAGCGCTGGGGCACGCACCGCACCGACACCGGCAAGATCGTGTGGGTCGAGCAGCGGCTGCCGCGCTGATCGTGGGTCCGCCTCGCCGGTTCGGGAGGTAAATGTCGCGCCGCCGCCAGATCCTCTCCGCCGTCCCCTCGGCTCTGATCGAAGGGTGCCGACTACCACCGGGGGACGAGTTTGGGTGAGAATCTGACGCTGCCCGTTCCGGAGACGCTCTACGGGACCTACGCCGTGGCGCTCGCCGAACCCCTCGACGACCCCGCGTCCCTCGCCCACGACCACGTGGCGCGGCACACTGCGCCGCCGTTGCGCGATCTCGTGCTCGGCATGCTCGGCAGCCCCATGCTCACCGTCGACCAGCGTCCCGCGGACGGCTTCCCCCCGCTGCCCACCGACCTCCTCGCCGCCTACGGCGCCGCCGCGCCCGACCTGGCGGCGGTCTCGGCCGCCGCCCACGTGATCGCCGTCCGCGCCGCGTACCGGCCGGGCCGCCCGCCCGCGCACGAATGGGCGTCCCGCACCGTCGCCGGAGCCCTCGGCGCCGTCGCCGGCGCCCCGGTGATCGACGTGCTCACCCCGCAGATCCTCACCCGCCCGCACCTGCTCCGCTCGCTGCCCGGCCCGGACGGCGCCTTCCGGCTCACCGACTGGATGCTCCTGCCGCACACGTCCGGCCCCGGCGGCTTCGTCTTCACCACCAAGGGCCTCGCCCGGTTCGGGCTCCCCGAGCTGCGGACGGAGAACGTCCCGCCCAGCCTGGTCGAACCGTGGGGCCGCCTGCTGAACGGCCTGGCCCACCGCCTCCTCAACCTGTGGCTGGACGAGGTCCCCGCCGACGCCCTCACCTTCGACGTCCCGGAGACTGTTTCCGTCGGCCTCCAGGACATCGCCGCCGCCCAGGGCACCGAAGACCCGATGCGCCGCGAGGTCCCCGTCCGGCTCCGCCTGGACCGGGGCGTCCTCACCACCGGCGACGACCCCGAGACGCTGTGCACCGCCCTCTTCGGCGACCCACCTTGCCGATGACCCTGAAGAGAGCGCAGGATCGACACCGTGAGATTCGGCCCGCGTGACCGCCCCGAGCCCGAGGACCATCCGGCCCCGGAGGGCACCGCCCGTCCACCCCACCCGGGAGACGTCCACGTAGCGGGCAAGAGCACCTCCGACTGGACTCCGCACACACCCCAACCCGAGTCGGGCGCGGCCCCGGAGGGCGCGCAGCCGCCTACACCCCCCCGGCCCCGACCACCACAGGACGCCGCGACACCGGCGGGCGAACCCCCATCGGCCTCTTGGACGCCATACGAGCCGGGCAGCGCACCCCCAGCCGGAACACCCCCCACTCGCCCCCCGGAAGCCCTAGGCCAATCCGAAGCGCCCTCGTGGAACCCGCCCGAGTCAGGCACGACCCCCGCAGACCGCGAGCGCCCCGCATGGGCGTCCCAAGAGCCTGAGGGCGCGCAGCCGCCGGGCCGGGCGACGCCCACCTCTGGTGAGGTGTGGGCGCCCCACGACTCCGGCTCTGTCGGGTCTTCTGGTGCGTCTGAGGGCGCGCCTGGATCAGAACAGTCGTGGACGCCGTCGTCGGGTACGCCGCCGGAGTCAGGCACCGCCCCTACGGACCGCGACCGCCCCGCATGGGCGTCCCAAGAGCCTGAGGGCGCGCAGTCACCAAGCCCGGCGGCATCCACTCCAAGCGAGGCGTGGGCACCCCATGACCCCATGCCCGCGAGGCTTGAGCCGGGCACTCCACCCACGGAACGTGAGCGTCCCACGTGGGCGTCAGAGGCGCCGTCAGGCCGGACATGGGCGCCGGATGACTCCACGCCCGGGGCAGAAGAGGTGGGCAGCGCGCCAACCGGAGGCGACCGTCCTACGTGGGCTTCGGAGGGTGCGCAACCGTCAGATTCGGCAGCCTCCGGTTCGAGTTCGAGCGAGACGTGGGCGCGGCACGATCCTGCTACCGGCTCTTCGGGTGGGCCGGAGTCGGAAGGTGCGACTCCTTCTGAGCCGCCCTCGTGGGCGGGGCGTGAGCCGGGCAGTGCGTCCACGGGCCGCGACCGTTCTACGTGGGCGTCGCCTGAATCGGAGGGTGCGCGGTTGCCGGGTTCGGGGGCGTCTGGTTCGGGCGAGGCTTGGGCACGGCATGATTCCGCTGCCGGCTCGGGGGCGTCCGCGTCTGAGGGGTTGTCGTCTGATTCGGTGTCGTGGGCGCCTCACGAATCTGGGGGTGCGCCAACCGGCAGTGACCGTTCTGCGTGGGCGTCGCGGGAGTCGGCTGCGCCTGGTGGGGGGCCGCCGTTTCCGGCCGAGCCGGGGCCGGTCGGCGAGCCTTCAGAGGAGCGGGCGTCGGCGTCGTGGGCGCCGGAGTCGGGGCGCTCGCCGCAGGCGCGGGCCGGCGTCCCGCGATCGGGTGCGGTGGACGAGCCGTTCTTGCCGGGGAAGGGGCTGTCGGCGGAGCCTCCCGGGGTGACCGTTCCCGATGCTCGGGTGGTGCGGCCCCGGGCCATGGCGGATCCTGCGCTTCGCAGGGCCATGGCGGACGCGTTCGTGGGCGAGTTCGTCGGCGGGGCGACGTGGCGGGCGATGCTCGCGGTGCTGGAGAGCGCGTTCCCGGGGATGGGCATCGCCTCGGGGCTCACGCGGCGCAGCGATGTGGCCATGGACCCGCTCGACCGGAGGGCGGCGGCGAAGCTCGGCGTGCCCGTGTGGCTGGACGGCGCCGGGATGGTGCTCGACCTCAGCGCCCACCACGGGATGCGGACCGTCCGGGGGCGGAGGCGGACGGTCCCGCCGCGGGCGTCCAGGCCCTACGCGGGGGCCTTCGTCATCGACACGCTGGATCCGCTGCGGTACCACCGGGCGGTGGGCGGGCCGCAGGCGCCGCGTGACGTGCCGGGAGAGGGCGCCCTGCGGGCGCCGTCCGGGGCCGAGGACGACGACGGCGGAGTCGTGATCGTCGCGAACCTCACCGAGGCGGGCGTGCGGGTGCTGGACTCGGCGGAGCTGTGGCGGTACGCGGGCCGCGTCGTCGCCGAGACGCTGCGCGGACCCGACCGGGCGCGGGTGCGGCGGGCGCTGCGGGCGCTGCGGCAGGTCGTCGTCGTCGATCCCGACCTGCGGCTCGGGCTGTGCCTGCAGATCGACGCGTCGCGGGTGCCGCGGTGCCTGCTGGCGTTCGGGGTGCGGGAGGACGGCCCCCGGTTCGTCCGGCCGTGATCAGTCGTCGGAGCGCAGCCAGGACAGGTCGCGCTGCCGGTCGGCGGGCAGTTCGCGGATGTGGTCCACGAGCTGCCACGGTTCCGGCGGCACGCTCTCGTCGTCCGGGAGCACCCCGCACAGCAGCGCGCTCTGCGTGCTCACGGCGACGAACGGGCCGAACTGGGCGATGCCGCCGCCGCGCAGCGACGCCAGCTCCGTCAGCAGTGCGTTGACGGCGGACGCGTCCTGCGGGTCGTAGAGGCCGCGGACGAAGGAGAACAGGTCCTCGGCGAGGACGTCGGGCCGCCGCCCGGACATGTGGTAGACGGTGCCCCAGTAGGTGCCGGTCGCCTGCGCGGAGCGCCGGTCGCGGATGCGGACGCGCAGCCCGCACTCGGCGGCGCACTTCTCGTACGCCTCGGCGAGCAGCGCCTCGCCCTCGCCCTCCTCGCTGAGCAGGACGCCGGTGACGACGCCCTCCTCGCGGTCCAGGCGGTCGAGCATCTCGCGGTGCAGCTCCAGGACGTCCTGCTCCACCGCGTCCAGGGAGCGGGCGAGCGCACGCTGGGCATCGCGGTCGAGGTCGATGCCGGCCAGCTCCTCGGAGATGTCGCCGAACTGCTTCTCCAGCCGCTCGACCCGCCCGGTGACGGAGTCCAGCCGCTCCAGGACCTCGGCGGGCGGCTCCTCCGGCTGGGGCGGGATGGGGATGCCCGCCGGCTCCGTGGCGTTGTCGACCACCGTCTTGAGCTCGCGGTGGTCGTCGGCGAGGTCGTCCAGCCGCCTCTGCAGCCGGCGCAGCTCCGCCAGGGCGCGCGGGAGCCGTTTGTCGGACGCGAGGTAGATCTCGCGTCCGGCGATCGCGAGGCAGAGCAGAACCAGGATCACGGTGGTCATGTGACTCCTCGGGAAGCGGGCCGCGCCCTCGACGATAACCATCCGTGGCCGGGTTGGACGAGGACGCGGCGCATCTGGTCCGAATGGTCCCGCATTTTCGGTGGTCAGCCGAAGAGGCCGCCCAGCAGGCCGCCGAGGACCTCGGCGGCGCCGCCGGCGATCTCCCCGGCGACGTCGCCCGCGATGTCCCCCGCGACGCCGCCGGCCGCGTCCGCGATCATGCCGCCGGCGACGTTCCCGGCGTATCCGGCGACGGCGTTGCCGAACGCGTCCACCGGAGCGCCCGCGACGTAGCCCGCCACGTTCGCGGCCTGTCCGGCCGCGTCGGCGGCGGCGCCGACCGCCATGGCCCCCGCGACGCCGGCGGCCGCGGCGCCGCCGACCAGCCCGGCCGCGGCGACGCCGTGGTGACCGCGGTGCCCGCGGTAGGCGGGAGGGCCGTGGTGGACGTGCACGGGCGGCGGGCCGGGGTGAGCGGGCGCGGGCGGCGGGCCGGGGTGAGCGGGCGCGGGCGGGTAGCCCGCGGGTCCGGGCGGAGCGGGCGGCGGCGGGCCGGCATGGCCCGGTGCCGGCGGGTAGGGGCCGCCGGGAACCGGGGGAGCCGGCGGAGGCGGGCCGCCGTGCGGGACGGCGCCGTACGGCGGCTGCCCCGGCGGTGGGGGCGTGGGGCCGTACCCCGGCGCGGGCGGCGGGGCGCCGTGCCCGGCCGCCCCTCCGGCGGGCGGTCCGCCGGGCGCGGGGGGCGGAGGCGGGGCGCCGTGCGGGAGATGACCGGGCGGCGGGGCGCCGAAACCGGGCGCCGGGGGGTTCCCGCCCTGGCCCGGCGGCGGAGGGGCGTGTCCGGGCATGGGCGTGTTCGCGGGCGGGGCGCCAGGGGGCGGCGGCGGGAACGCGTTCGGGCCGCCGGGGCGGCCGGGGCCCGGGTCCGCCGAGTAGGCCGGGCTCGGCGTCTCGCCGGGGGCCGGGGCCGGCGGCGGGAACTGGGCGTTGCCCGGCCGGCCGTAGGGCGCCGGAGCGTCCCCCGGCGGCGGGGGCGGGAAGGGCGTCCCGCCCCCGCCGCCGGGCGGCGGGAGCGGCGCACCGCCCCGCGGGGCGGACGAGCGCGGCAGCGCGGCGGCGGCCTCCAGCCATTCGCCGATCTTGGCGTTCCAGTCGGTCTCGGCGGCCTCGGCGTGCGCGACCTGGAACACGCCGAACGACTCGTCCCGCGGGGTGTCGCGGTCCTCGGCGCGCAGCACGAAGGCCATGCTGCGCGGGCTGGCGACGAAGCTCAGCCCGACCCCGTCGATCCGGTCGCGGTACGCGGCCGGCGGGTTGAGGTGGATCTCCTGGTGGAACGGCAGCTGCTGCGCGACCCCGCGCAGCTTGGACTCCTCGAACGTCACGTTCGCGACCTGGAAGCCGAGCCGCGCGATCGAGGCGAGCACCCACTGCTGGGACTCCAGCGGCTCGACCGAGATCGGGTCGATGTCGCCGGGGTCGGGCTGCCCGGCGACATCGACCTCGGTGCACATCCCGATCGTGAAGCCGGGCAGCTCGTGGCCGAGGACGGTCGTGAACGGCAGCTCGTACGGCAGCGGGATGGAGAACGCGAGGTCGCGCCGCTGCGCGGCGTCCAGCCGGAACCCGCGGGTGAGGGCGCCCCGGTACACCTCGGGCCCGGCGGTCTCGCCGCCGTAGCCGTTCTGCATGCGCGGCATCAGCGCGAGCGTCACGTGCCTGATCTCCACCGCCGCCGAGCCGCCGCGCAGGTGCACCTTGCCCGCGACGACACCGCCCGGTTTGCAGTTCGGCTCCGCAAGGATCGTGTCGACGGACGGCCCGCCACCCGCCATCTGCCCGTAGGACACAGGCCGTTCCCCTCTCCCGACCGCGAGGACGTCCTCCCCGCGCACGTCAGCCCGCGCACCGTAGGCCGCGCGCCCTGGGCCACGCAAGTTAGACCTTCTTCACCATGCCATCGGTTCACGCGTGCCGGGAGCGTTGTGCCGCGGGCGCCGAGGGCGGGCGGGTCAGTTCTCCTTGGCGGTCACCGTGACGGGGGCGTAGCCCAGCTCCTCCAGAGGGGTGCGGATCTGCTCCGCGTCGCCCACCGCGATGATCGTCAGCGCCTCCGGGTCGACGTGCTTGCGGTAGGCGCGGGCGACGCCGTCGGGGGTGGACGCGCGGACGGCGGCCAGGTAGGCGCTCGGGTAGCCGGAGCCCAGGCCGTTCGCGGCGGCGTCGGCCAGCTCGGCGGCCACGGCGCGGGCCGTCTCGTACTCGGCGGGCGCCCGGTCGGCGAGGGCGCGGACGGACGTGCCGTGCTCCTCCGGGTCGATGCCGCGGGAGATGACGCTGCGCAGCTCGGTCAGCGCGTCGGCGACCGCGTCGGCGGTGACCTCGGTGTGGACGGAGCCCTGCGCGATGAACAGGCCGCAGTGCCGCATCCGCAGGAGGCCCGCGCGCATGCCGTAGGTGTAGCCCTTCTCCTCGCGCAGCACCGCGTTCAGGCGGGACGTGAGGCCGCCGCCGAGGACGTGCGCCGCGACCGTCAGGGACGGCCAGTCGTGGTGCGAGCGGTCGGGGACGCCGTGCCCGAAGCTGAGGTAGGTCTGCACGGAGCCGGGGCGGTCGACGACGACGATGCGGGCCGCCGACTCGGGCGGGACGCGGTCGGCGGTGGGCAGCGGCTCGCCGGTCGCCGCCCAGGACCGCAGCGCCGACGCGAGGGCCGCGTCGGCGTCGGTGCCGGAGAGGTCGCCGGCGACCACCGCGGTGGCCTCGGCGGGGACCACGGAGCCGTAGAAGGCGCGGACGTCGGAGCCCTGCAGCGCGCCGACCGAGGACCGGGTGCCGCCCGTCGGGCGGGAGGCGCGCGCCTCCGCCGGGAACATCACCGCGCGCAGCTCGCGCATGGCCCGCGAACCCGGGTCGGCGTCCTCCTGGGCGATCTCCTCCAGGCGCTCGCGGACGAGCCGCCGGACGTCGGCGTCGTCGAGGGCCGGGCGGCGCATGACGCCGGAGAACAGGTCGAGGGCGGCGCCGAGCCGGGAGGTGGGCACGTCGAGGGCGACGCGCAGCGCGGTCAGGTCGGCGTGCGCGTAGAAGCTGGCGCCGAGGCGTTCGAAGGCGGCGGTGAGCGCGGTGCCGCCGCCGGGCTCGGTGCCCTCCATGAGGGCGTGCGCGGTGAGGGTGGCGACGCCGTCGAGGCCGGCGGGCTCGCGGCCCGCGCCGGCGTTCAGCACCAGCCGGACCGCGGCCAGGCGGCGGCCGGGCAGGTCGCAGCGCAGCGTCGCCGGGCCCGCCGGGACGCGGCCCTCGGTGCCGGCCGGGAACGCCCAGGCCGGGACGGGGCCGGGGACGGGACGGGGCTGCAGTGCCAGGCCGCTGCTCACGAGGTGCCTCCGTAGGTCAGGGCGGTGCGGGCGCCCGGGGCGAGCCAGCGGCCCGCCATCCGCTGGATCGCGTCCCCGGTGACGGCGGCGGCGCGCCCGGGGGCGGTGAAGACCCGGGCCGGGTCGTCGAACTGGGTGGCGTTCTGCGACAGCGCGTTGGCGAGGCCGGTGACCGTCTCGGTCTGCTCCAGGAAGCCGCGCTCGGCCTGCGCGGTGGCGCGGGCCGTCTCGTCGGCGTCCGGGCCGTCCGCGGCGAAGCGCTCGAGCTCCTCGTCCAGCACGGCGGCGATCTTGTCCGGTTCCGGTCCGATGGCGTCGACGATCGCCAGGGAGGGGCCGGCGGCCAGCCGGGTGACCCCGGCCCAGACCTCGGTGGCGATCTGGTCGCGCCGCACCATCCGGTCGTAGAGGCGGGAGCCGGAGCCCCCGCCGAGGATCTCGACCGCCAGTTCGGCGGCCTCGACGTCGTCGCCGCCGTCGGTCGGCAGCGTGAACATCGCGAAGTAGGCGGGGGACGGGACGTCCTCGGTGAGGGTCTCCTCGCGGACGCCGGTCAGCGGCCCGAGGTCGCCGGGGCGGGCGGCGGGCTTCTCCGGGCCGGCCGGGATGCCGCCGAAGTAGCGCTCCACCGCCTCGATGGTCGCGGCGGGGTCGACGTCGCCGACGACGGACAGGACGGCGTTGCCGGGCGCGTACCAGGTGGCGAAGAAGTCGGTGCAGTCTTCGAGGGTGGTGGCGTCCAGGTCTTCCATGGAGCCGATCGGCGTGTGCGCGTACGGGTGGCCCTCGGGGAACGTCAGCGCGCACAGCCGCTCGAAGGCCGTCCCGTAGGGCTGGTTGTCGTAGCGCTGGCGGCGCTCGTTCTTCACCACGTCGCGCTGGTTGTCGAGGTTGGCCTGGGTGAGCGCGGCGGGCAGCGTGCCCATCCGGTCGGCCTCCAGCCAGAGGGCGAGCTCCAGGTGGCTGACCGGCACCGTCTCGTAGTAGTTCGTGCGCTCGAACGACGTGCTGGCGTTGAACGCGGCGCCCGCGCTCTCCAGCAGCGCGGCGTGCTCGCCTTCCGCGACGTTCTCCGAGCCCTGGAACATCAGGTGCTCGAAGAGGTGGGCGAGGCCGGTGCGGCCGGACCGCTCGTGCCGCGAGCCCACCCCGTACCAGATGTTCACGGCGGCCAGTGGTACGACGTGGTCCTCGCAGACCACCACGCGCAGGCCATTGCCGAGCGTGTGCTCATGCAGCGGCTGTTCTGCCACGGAGCGCTCCCGTCCGTTTCGGAGTTGCGGACAGCACCGCGCGCGTCGGCGGGACGTGCCCGGGCGGCGGGCTTGATCTCGGTCTCACCGTACCGGGTGCGTCCGGCCCGGGGCGCGTTCGCGGCAACCTGTGGACGACCGGCCGGACGAAGCGGAACAGGAGCGGTCGAACGGGAGCAGAAGCGGGGGAGCAGAAGCAGGGGAGCTGAAGCGGGGGAGCGGGAGCAGGGGAGCGGAGCAGGGGAGCCGAAGAAAGGGGATCGTCAGGCTTCGGCGGCTTCGTGCGCCGCGATCGCTTCCTCCAGCGAGTCGTGCAGGACGAAGATCTTGGTGAGCTGGGTGACGTGGAACACCCGGCGCACCCGGTCGTTCACCCCCATGAACGACATCGAGCCGTCGCGCGCGCGGAGCCGGTGGTAGATGCCGACCAGCACGCCGAGGCCCGTGGAGTCCAGGAACGTCACCTCGCCGAGGTCGATGACGAGCCGGGTGCCGCCGTTGTCGATGATGTCGAGCAGCGCCTCCCGCAGCCGGGGGCTGGTGAAGACGTCGATCTCACCGCTGATCTTGACGACCGTGAGGCCCTTCTCGACGCGATGCTCGACGGCGAAGTCCACCGGTGCTCCTCTCGTCTCGCCGGGCCCGTTCGGGGGCCCGCCGGGGGGAAAATGGATAGTTACCCCTGTCGCGCGCCGTTACGCCCTTCGGTCAAGTGCGCCTTATTCAAGGGGAACGGAACAGCGCCCACACCACCTTGCCGTGGTGCAGCGCGCGCCACCCCCACCGGACGCTGAACGACTCCACGAGGTGGAGGCCGCGGCCCGTCTCGGCGATGTAGTCCGGCTCCCTGCGGCGCGGCGCGGTCCGGCTGGCGTCCATGATGCCGCAGATCAGCCAGGGGGCCTCGTGGCCGAGCCGCAGCCTTATCGCGGACGGGGCGGAGCCCAGCGGGTCGGCCGGGTCGCCGTACACGCCCTCGCGGTGCACGTCGACGCCCGGCCGCCCGCCGGAGTTCACCCCTCCGCTGTGCCGCAGCGCGTTCGTGACGAGCTCGGAGACGACGAGGCCGACGTCGTCGGAGAGCCCGGAGAGATTCCATTCGGCGAGCCGGGAGACGGCGAAGTGCCGGGCCGCGGTGACCGATTCCGGATCGGGCTCGACGGTGAACGACACCGTGGAGCCGCGCAGCTCGGTCAGCGCCGTGACGGCCGTCTCCAGCCGCGGCGGCAGATCGAGCGCCTCCGGGACGGGCATGGAGCACCCAGCGTGGCCCCGTGGGTCCGCCGGCCCCGCGACGGGGCCGAGCTCCCACCGCGTGTCGTCGTGCGCGTGGCGTGACGTCATTCCACCGGACCCCGCAGAGTGATCTCGTTGTGCAGCCGTGGCTCGGAAGTCTCGTGCGTTATCCTGCGCATCGTAGCGTGCGAATGCAAGACCCAATGCACGTGCATCCGCCTCGTGAAGGTGTGGGGGCGACGCGGATCGCACGCGAGTGAACGGAGGTAACCGCAGGACACTCATGCCAGTGGCACACTAGGTTCGCTGTCCGCCGAATAGCCGGAGGTTGGGCGTGACTCCAGAGACGCCGGGAAGCGGGTCGACGGTCCGTCGGATCCTGCTCGGGTCGCAACTGCGCCGTCTGCGGGAGCAGAAGGGCGTGACCCGTCAGGAGGCCGGCTACGTCATCCGTGCGTCGGAGTCCAAGATCAGCCGCCTGGAACTCGGCCGGGTCAGCTTCAAGGAACGCGACGTGGACGACCTGCTCACGTTGTACGGCGTCAGCGACAAGACAGAACGCGAGGCGCTGCTACAGCTTGCGCGGGAGGCCAACACTCCCGGTTGGTGGCACCGGTACAACGACGTGCTCCCCGGCTGGTTCCAGACCTATGTCGGCCTGGAAGAGTCGGCGGCGTTGATCCGCACATATGAACTGCAGTTCGTCCCGGGGCTGCTGCAGTCGGAGGGGTATGCGCGAGCGGTGATCCGCCTGGGCAACGCCGGAGCCGCCGACCATGAGATCGACCAGCGCGTTGAGCTGCGCATGCAGCGACAGGAACGCCTCACGGGCCCGGACGCTCCGCGTCTGTGGGCCGTGGTGGACGAGGGGGCGCTCAAGCGCCCCATCGGCGGTCCGGAGGTGATGCGGGGCCAGTTCGAGCACCTCATCGAGATGTCGAAGCTGCCCAACGTCACCATCCAGATCATGCCGTTCAGGTTCGGCGGCCACGCCGCCGAGGGAGGGGCCTTCACCATCCTGCGCTTTCCCGAGCAGGACCTGCCGGACGTGGTTTACGTCGAGAACCTCACCGGCGCGATGTACCTGGACAAGCGAGACGACGTCGACACCTATCTGCAGGCGATGGAACGCCTGTGCGTCGACAGTGCGACCCCGGAGCGCACCGTCGAGCTTCTCGGTGATCTTCTCAGAGAGACATGATGCTCCAATCCGATTACGACAACGGGATGCCGGCCGCCGAACTCCTCGGAGCGCGGTGGCTGAAGTCCCGGCGAAGCAACTCCCAGGGGAACTGTGTGGAAATCGCCGAACTGCCCGGTGGGCGTGTGGCGATGCGCAACTCTCGTCATCCCGACGGGCCCGCTCTCATCTACACCCGCCCGGAGATCGAGGCGCTGATCCTTGGAGCCAAGGACGGCGATTTCGACCATCTCATCGCCTCCCGCAACTGAACCAGCCAGCAAACCGCCAAGAATCGAACAGCGACGGGCCGGCTCCGGGGCGCCGAACGGCGCACCGAACGTCGGCCCGGCCGCAGAGAAGAGAAGGCCACCCTGGGCGCGGGGGTGGCCTTTCCCATTCCGCGGGCCGTGTCCTGCCGTGCCGGGCCGCGGCTCCGCGGGATCAGCCGCAGTTGCCGTAGGGCGCGCTGCGGCCGTTGCCGCCGAAGCGGACGCACGTCCCGGGCGCCTTCACGTACACCGGGCCCGCGTACCAGGAGAAGGACCCGCTGTCGGCGATCGCGCTGCCGCCCTTCTTCTGGATCCACACCGACACCGGTGACGCCTTGCCGACGTTCTTCGTCTTGATGGTGACCGCGCAGTTGTAGGTGGAGCTGTTGTAGAGCAGGTACGCGACGCCGCCGGAGACGCTGAGCGAGCGCTGCACGTAGTAGCCGCCGCCGTGGCCTCCGCTGTTGCACACCTGCTGCGGCGTGTACTTGTTGGCCGGCTCCGGGGCGGGCGTGGAGCCTCCGCCTCCTCCGCCGCCGCCCGTCCCCTTCGTGGGTTCCGGCTCGCCCGGCTTCTGCGGCGACCCCGGCTTCTGGGACGCGCCGGGGGACGCGGGCTGCCCGCTCTCGCCGGTCTGCGGCCGCCCCTGCTTCTTCTTGGCCGGGTTCTCCGCGGAGCCGCCCGCGCCGTCCGCGGTTCCGGTGTCGCCCTGGCCGCCCTGGTTCTGGTCGGGGGCCGCGACCTGCTGGTCCTTGCCCGAGTCGTGGCCGCTCCTGGTCGCCGCCCAGGCGGCGCCGCCGGCGATGACGACCGCGACCGCCGCCGCGGCGGCGATGGGCAGGAGGAGGCGCCCGCGTTTCCTGCCGCCTGCCACCTGCCCCTGGCCCTGCTCCTGGCCCTGGCCTTGAGCCGGCCCCTGCGGCGGGGCGGGCGGCAGCGGCGGAGGCGGGGCCGTCCCGCCGAACGGCGGCGGCTGCGGAGCCGTCCTGCCCCGGGCGCCGGACGGGTCGGTGACGTGGTCGGGAGGCAGCAGCGCGCCCGCCATGGCCGAGGGCGAGCCGTGCGGGTCGGTGGAGCTCCGCGGCGCTGCGTCGGCCGGCAGCCCGGGGAAGGCGGGCGGCGGCGGGATGGGCGGCGCGGCCGGGGACGCGCCGCTGGCCGCGCCGACCAGGCGCTCCTGGGCCTCCCGCGCGGTCGGGCGCTGCGCCGGCTCCTTGGCCAGGCACGCCAGCACCAGCCCGCGCATGGGCTCGGGCAGGTCGCCGAGGTCGGGCTCGCCGGTCAGGATCCGGTGCATGACCGTGGCCATCTCGTCGTTGCCGAACGCGGGACGCCCCGTCGCGGCGAAGGCCATCGTCGTGCCCCAGGCGAACATGTCCGCCGCGGGACCGACCTCGCCGCCGGTGAAGTGCTCGGGCGACATGTAGGCGGGCGTGCCGACGTTCTGCGTCTCGCCCGCCGCGCCCAGTGCCCGTGCCACGCCGAAGTCGATCACGCGGGGACCGTCAGGGCCGAGCATCACGTTGTGGGGCTTGAAGTCGCGGTGGACGATCCCGGCCTGGTGGATCGCGGTCAGCGCGGTCAGCGTGCTGATCGCGAGCCGCTCCAGCGCGCCGCCCGTGCGCGGGCCCTCCGTCCGCACGACGTGGTACAGGGACAGGCCAGGCACGTACTCGCTGACGATGTAGGGCTGGTCGCCCGCGACGTCGGCGTCGAGCACCTGCGCCGTGCAGAACCGGGCGACGCGCTTGGCGACCTCCAGTTCGCGGACGAAGCGCGCGCGGGCGGCCTCGTCGCCGGCGAGCCCGGCGTGCAGCAGCTTGATCGCGACGTGGTCGGCCGCGGGGAGCGCCCCGGTCGCGCCGGCCGGCCTGCCCAGGAAGACCGCGCCCTGCCCGCCCTCCCCGAGGCGGCCCAGGATCTCGTATCCGCCCAGCTCGGTCGGGTCGCCCGACCGCAGTGGAAGGGCGTCCGGCATCGTCCTGTCCGTCACACCACTCGCTCCCCGTCGCTTCCGGCCCACCTGTAAAGACCGTCCAGCAAGACTACGGGCACAGAATGGTAGGGGTTGCCCGCCCGGTGGCGGGCGGCATGGAACAGGACTATAGTCCGGTTGTGTCGGTGGGTTCAGTCGACCGGGGGAGGCGCCGATGGACCGCGGAGCCGCGGGCGGGCGGCGCGTCGACCTCGAACTGATGCGGACGCCGCCGCCCAAGGAGCGCGCCGACGCCGCGCGCAACCGGGTGAAGGTGCTGGACGCGGCCGCCGCGCTCTTCGCCCGGCACGGGGTCGAGTCCGTCTCCATGGACGCCGTCGCCGCCGCGGCGGGCGTCGGCAAGGGGACCCTCTTCCGCAGGTTCGGCGACAAGGCGGGCCTGGCCGCGGCCCTGCTGAACCAGCGCGAACGCGATCTGCAGGACGAGATCCTGTCCGGCCCGCCCCCGCTCGGCCCGGGCAAGGGGGACGCGCCGGTCCCGCCGTCCGACCGTTTGCACGCCTTCGCCGACGCCTACCTCGACTACGTGCTGGACCACCTCTCCCTGGTGCGCATGTCGGAGACCGCCTCACCGGGGGCGCGGTACCGCATCGGCGCCTACGGGTTCTGGCACCGGCACCTGGTGATCCTTCTCGACCAGATGGGCGAGGCGGTCGCGGACGGCGAGGCCGTGGCGCACGGGCTGCTGGCCGTCCTCGGCGCCGAGCACCTCACCGCGATGGTCGACAGCGTGGGAAGGGAACGCGCGCGCGCCGCCGTCCACACCCTCTTCAACGCGGCCGCCTGCTAGACCCCCTGGAAACGCCGAGGCCCCCGTGCGCGGTGCACGGGGGCCGGCAGAGCGTCGATCAGGCCGGGTCGGGCGTCCGCCGCTCCGGGCGGGACTCCTCCCGGCCGTCCACCTTGCCCGGTGGACCCTCCTGGGCGTGATTGCGTTCAAGCTGCGCCGCCACCGCGAGGGCTCGCAGCGACGTCGTCTTCACATGTTTGCGTCCGTTGCCGGACCGGGTGCGGGGGATGCTGCTACGCACGGTTCACCTCCGTGGACAGTGGACAGGTGGTACCGGCTCGCCGGTGATCGCACGGTAGTTGCAACCGCAAGATCCTTCCGGCTATTCCGAGTGATCGCCGCTTTTATTCACGTCCGGATCCGGCCGCGGGGCCGCCGGGCGCGCGAGCGGGCGGGGTAACGCCCCGGGATGGGAACAATCGTGCATTTTTCCCTCTAGGCGTCATCTATCACTTTGTTCACAGATCTCGCCCGGTCTGCGAGGCTGCTCCGGCCGCTCAACTGGGTACGTATCGCAAGATTCGGTTCGCCCGCCGGGCTGGTCCCGCCTTGAGCGGCTCAGCGTGGAGCCCAGGAGGCCGTCGGACGCGGGCGGACGCGCCCGATGCGTCTCCTGGGAGAGATACGTTGATCAGAAAGCTGCTCGTCGCCAACCGGGGCGAGATCGCCGTGCGCGCCTTCCGCGCGGCCTACGAACTCGGCATCGCCAGCGTCGCCGTCTACGCGCACGAGGACCGGCTGTCCCTGCACCGGCAGAAGGCGGACGAGGCGTACGAGATCGGCGAGCACGGCCACCCCGTCCGCGCCTACCTCGACGTGGACGGCATCGTGCGGACCGCGCTGCGGGTCGGCGCCGACGCGGTGTACCCCGGGTACGGGTTCCTGTCGGAGAGCCCGGAGCTGGCCGAGGCGTGCGAGCGCAACGGGATCAAGTTCGTCGGCCCGCCGTCCGGCGTGCTCAGCCTGGCCGGCAACAAGATCGAGGCGGTCGCGGCGGCGCGCCGCGCGGGCCTGCCCGTGCTGCGCTCGGCGACGCCCGCGCCGGGGGAGGAGCTGGCGGCGGCCGACGAGGTCGGCTTCCCGCTGTTCGTGAAGGCCGCGGCGGGCGGCGGCGGACGCGGGCTGCGCCGCGTCGACCACCGCGAAGACCTGGAGGCCGCCGTCGACACGGCGCGGCGGGAGGCCGAGAGCGCGTTCGGCGACCCGACCGTCTTCCTGGAGCAGGCGGTGGACCGGCCCCGCCACATCGAGGTGCAGGTCCTCGCGGACGGCGCCGGGCACATCGTGCACCTGCGCGAACGCGACTGCTCGGTGCAGCGCCGCCACCAGAAGGTCGTCGAGACCGCGCCCGCGCCCCGGCTGGACCCGGCCGTCGCGGCGCGGCTCTGCGAGGACGCGGTGAGGTTCGCGCGCGAGATCGGCTACGAGAACGCGGGCACCGTCGAGTTCCTCGTGGACGAGCGCGGCGAGCACGTGTTCATCGAGATGAACCCGCGCATCCAGGTGGAGCACACCGTCACCGAGGAGGTCACCGGCGTCGACCTCGTGCAGAGCCAGCTGCGCATCGCGGGCGGCGAGACCCTCGCCGACCTCGGCATCGCCCAGGAGAACGTCACCGTCAGCGGCTTCGCCGTGCAGTGCCGCATCACCACCGAGGACCCGGCGAACGGGTTCCGCCCCGACACCGGGAAGATCTCCGCGTACCGGTCCCCGGGCGGCGCCGGGGTGCGGCTCGACACCGGCACCGCCTACGGCGGCGCGATCGTGTCCCCGCACTTCGACTCGCTGCTGGTGAAGCTGACCTGCCGGGGCCGCACGTTCGAGGAGGCGGTGCGCCGGGCGCGCCGGGCCGTCGCCGAGTTCCGCATCCGCGGGGTCGCGTCCAACATCCCGTTCCTGCAGGCCCTGCTGGACGAGCCGGACTTCCGCGCGGGCGGCGTCACGACGTCCTACATCGCCGACCACCCCGAGCTGCTGACGGCCCGGTCGAGCGGCGACCGCGCGACCCGGCTCGTCCGGTACCTGGCGGACGTGACCGTCAACAAGCCGCACGGCGACGCGCCGACCGACCTGGACCCGGCGACGAAGCTGCCGCCGCTCGGCCTGGACGGCCCCCTCCCCGACGGGTCGCGCGACCGGCTGCTGGCCCTCGGGCCGCGGGCGTTCGCCGAGCAGCTCCGGAACCAGGACGCCCTGGCCGTCACCGACACGACCTTCCGGGACGCGCACCAGTCGCTCCTGGCGACGCGCGTACGCACCTACGACCTTCTCACCGCCGCGCCCTACCTCGCCCGTATGACGCCGCAGCTTCTCTCCATCGAGGCTTGGGGCGGGGCGACCTACGACGTCGCGCTCCGCTTCCTGGGCGAATCGCCGTGGGACAGGCTCGCCGCGATCCGTGAAGCCGCCCCGAACCTGTGCATCCAGATGCTTCTGCGCGGGCGCAACACCGTCGGCTACACGCCGTACCCCGATTCCGTCGCGCGCGCCTTCGTGAAGGAGGCCGCCAGTACGGGCGTCGACATCTTCCGCGTGTTCGACGCGCTGAACGACGTGGAGCGCATGCGTCCGGCCATCGACGCCGTCCTCCAGACCCACGCCCTGGTCGAAGGGACGCTCTGCTACACCGGCGACCTGTCGTCCCCGGACGAGAACATCTACACGCTCGACTACTACCTGCGGGTCGCCGAGGAACTGGTCGAGGCGGGCGTCCACGTCCTGTGCATCAAGGACATGGCCGGCCTGCTCCGCGCGCCCGCCGCGCGCACACTGGTCAAGGCCCTGCGCGAGCGTTTCGACCTGCCCGTCCACCTCCACACCCACGACACGGCCGGCGGCCAGATCGGCACCTACATCGCCGCCATCGAAGCCGGTGTCGACGCAGTGGACGGGGCGGCCGCGCCCCTCTCGGGCACCACGAGCCAGCCGCCTCTCCAGGCGATCGTGGCGGCGACGGACTTCACCGACCGCGCCACCGGGCTCGACCTCGGCGCGCTCACCGCGATGGAGCCGTACTGGGAGGCCGTCCGCAAGCTGTACGCGCCGTTCGAGATGGGGCTCCCGTCTCCGACCGGGCGGGTGTACGAGCACGAGATCCCCGGCGGCCAGCTGTCCAACCTGCGGCAGCAGGCGGTCGCGCTCGGCCTCGGCGACCGCTTCGAGGAGATCGAGCGCTGCTACGCGGCGGCCGACGCCATTCTCGGGCGGCTCGTGAAGGTCACCCCGTCCAGCAAGGTCGTCGGCGACCTGGCACTGCACCTCGTCGCCGCCGGCGCCGACCCCGGCGACTTCGCCCAGAACCCGGACCGCTACGACATCCCCGACAGCGTGATCGGGTTCCTCAACGGCGAGCTGGGCGACCCGCCGGGCGGCTGGCCCGAGCCCTTCCGCACCAAGGCCCTCGCGGGCCGCCACCACACGCCCGCCAGGGCCGAACTGGACGGCGCCGAGGAGAAGGCCCTGGCCGGACCGGAGGTGAGGGACACCCTCGACCGGCTCCTGTTCCCCGGCCCGGCGAAGGACTACCGCGAGACCCGCGCCGCCTACGGCGACGTCTCCGTCCTCCCCACGGGCCCGTTCCTCTACGGCCTGCGGACCGGGCACGAGGTCGCGTTCGACCTCGAACCCGGCGTCCGCGTGCTCGCCGGGCTGGAGGCCGTCGGCGACGTCGACGAGGCGGGCGTCCGGCAGGTCATCTGCACGGTGAACGGCCAGCTGCGCACGCTCTCCGTCCGCGACAAGTCCGTCGTGTCGGACGCGCCGCCGGTCGAGCGCGCCGACCCGTCCGACCCCGGCCACGTCGCCGCCCCGTTCGACGGCTCGGTCACCCTGCGCGCCGCCAAGGGCGACGAGGTCGCCGCCGGCGACGTGGTCGCCACGATCGAGGCCATGAAGATGGAGGCCGCCATCACCGCCCCGGTGGCCGGCACGGTGGCCCGCCTGGCCGTCCCCGAAGCCACCCCCGTCCAGGCGGGCGACCTGCTGCTCGTGATCCAGCCCGCCTGAGCATGAGCGCGCGCCCCCGCACCCGCGACCGCCGCGCGCGGGTGCGGGGCACGGCAGTTCGCGTGCCGCGTCCCGCCATCGGGAAGCCCGCTATTGGGAAGCCCGCTATTGGGAAGCGGGGCGGACGGCGTAGCCGGACAGGGCCGGGGACAGCATGTCGAAGGCCATCCGCGCCGACTTGGCCAGGGCCGCGGCGATCTCTTCGTCCGGCTCGTTGTCGAGCGTCCGGCGCAGGGCCTCCTGGAACAGGACGCGGTGGACGGCGGCCAGCTGCGCGGCGGCCAGGCGGGGGAGCGGGTCGTCCGGGTGGGCGGCGGTCTCCGCGGCGAGGACGGCGGCCAGGGCGTTCTCGCGCTCCTCGTGCAGCTCGCGCAGCCGGGCGACCAGCGCGGGGCTCTCGGTGATCATGCGGGCGAAGTCGGGGCCGGAGAAGCCGATGACCGGGTCGTGCCGGGCGGCGGCGTCCAGGAAGGCGCGGCGCAGCGCGGCGAGCGCCGACTCGCCCGGCGCCCGCTCGGCGACCGTGCGCGCCAGCAGGCCGGTGAACTCCTCGTGCAGGTCGAGGGCGAGGTCCTCCTTGCGCGGGAAGTAGTTCGTCACCGTCATCTTCGCGACCTGGGCCGCGGCCGCGACGTCGGCGATCGTCACCTGGTCGAAGCCGTGCCGCAGGAAGAGGCGCGTCGCCTGGTCGGAGATGTTCTGCCTCGTCTGCCGCTTCTTCATCTCCCGCAGTCCCATGCCGGCCATCCTTACACACTTCGACCTAAGTTTGTGCTTGACATAAAACTTTATCGATCCTAAGTTTATGTCGCAAGGCGGGCGGGTACCGAGATCGCGTGACCCTTTCCCTCCCGGCCGGACGAGCAAAGGACACCGCCCTGAACGCCAGCCACGCCCCGAGCGCGTCCCCCCGCGCGACCGTGAACCTCGTCGACCCGATGAAGGACTACCTGTCCCGCATCGGGCGCACCGCGCTGCTCACCGCCGAGCAGGAGGTCGACCTGGCCAAGCGCATCGAGGCCGGCCTGTTCGCCCGCGAGCGACTCGAAACGCTCGGCGACGACCTCAGCCTCCAGGACAAGGAGGACCTGGAGTGGATCGCCGCCGACGGCGCGCGCGCCAAACAGCACATGGTCGAGGCCAACCTGCGCCTCGTCGTGTCGCTCGCCAAGCGCTACATGGGCCACGGCCTGCCGCTGAACGACCTCGTCCAGGAGGGGAACCTCGGGCTGATCCGGGCCGTGGAGAAGTTCGAGTACCGCCGGGGCCTGAAGTTCTCCACCTACGCAGTCTGGTGGATCAAGCAGGCGATCAGCCGCGCGCTCGCCGACCAGAGCCGCACCATCCGCATCCCCGTGCACGTCGTCGAGGTGCTCAACCGGATGACGCGCGTCCGGCGGCGGATGATGCAGGACCTCGGCCGCGAGCCCACCTCGCAGGAGCTGGCCGCCGAACTGGACGTCACGGTCGAGAAGGTCGAGTGGCTGCGGCGCCAGGCCCGCGAGCCGCTGTCGCTGCACACTCCGCTCGGCGAGGACGGCGACGGCGAGCTCGGCGACGTCATCGAGGACCCGGAGGGCGGCGACCCCGCGGACGTCGTCGCGTCCTCGATGCTGCGCGGCAAGCTCGACGCCGTCCTGGAGACGCTCACCGAGCGGGAGGCCGGGGTCATCTCGATGCGGTTCGGGCTGGCCGGCGGCGAGCCGAAGACCCTCGAAGAGGTCGGCAAGGTCTACGGGGTGACGCGCGAGCGCATCCGGCAGATCGAGTCGAAGGGCATGCACAAGCTGCGCCACCCGTCCCGCCGCGAGACCCTCGCCGACCTGCTCAGCTGACCCCCGCCCGGGGCCGCGCGGCCCGGTTCCGCGGTTGAACCCGGCCGTTGGATTCTCACGTATCGGGATGACAGAGCGGTTGATCGCCGAGGACACTTTTCCTCAGGACGTTCCGTGCGTGGAGAGTTGGCGATGGTGGCGAGGCGGTCAGTGCGTTTCGCGGCGGCCGCGGGCGCCGCGGCGGCGGTCGCGCTCGCGTCGGCCCGGCTCCCGGCGGCTGCCGCGGAACCGGACGCCCCGCCCGCCGCGGCGGCGGTGCGCCGCCCGCCGACCATGCCGTTCGACCCGGTCAAGCTCCGCGCCACCCTGGACGCCACCCGCGACGCGGGCATGTACGGGCTGTTCTCCGAGGCCCGCGACGGGCGCACCGCGTGGGACGGGGCGTCCGGCGCCGCCGACGTGCGGACGGGACGCCCGGTCACGCCCGGCATGCGGCAGCGCGTCGGCGGCATCACCGAGTCGTTCGTCGCCGCCGCGATCCTCCAGCAGGTGGAGAAGGGGCAGATCAGCCTCGACGCATCGGTCTCCCAGTACCTTCCCGGCCTCATCCCCGGGCGGCTGGGGCAGCAGATCACGGTGCGCATGCTGCTCAACCACACCAGCGGGATCGGTGACTACGTCATCACGGCGTTCCCGTCGCTGAAGGAGCTGTCGCCGAAGAGCCTGGACGAGTTCCGCTTCCGCGGCGTCCCGCCGGAGCGGCTCATCCAGTGGGGGCTGAGCGCGCCCCGCACCGGGATGCCGGGGGAGCGCTGGTCGCACTCCAACACCGACTACGTCATCGCCGGGCGGCTCCTGGAGAAGGTGACGGGAACCAGCGCGGAGCAGTACATCACGCGGCACGTCATCCGGAAGGCCGGGCTCAGGCACACGTACTTCCCGGACTCGCCCTGGGTGGTCGGGCCGCACCCGCGGATGTACGAATCGCTGTACCAGCATGTGAAACCGCCCCGCGATTACAGCGTCTTCGACATGAGCTGGGCCTGGACGGCGGGCGCCCTGGTCTCCACCATGGACGACCTCAACCGCTTCTACCGCGGGCTCCTCACCGGCCGCATCGTCGGCGAGGACGCGCTGTCGCAGATGAAGCGCACGGTCCCCGTGAAGGACGCCGACGGCGACGTCCTGATGAACTACGGCCTCGGCCTCTACTCGCTCGACCTGCCGTGCGGGACGTTCTGGGGCCACGACGGCGCCGTCTTCGGGGCCGGCACCCAGTCGCTGACGTCCGCCGGCGGCGCGCGCCAGGTCTCGGTCGCGCTGAACCTGACGAATTACCGGCAGCCCGACGCCAACGGCACGCCCGTCCCGATCGACAGCGCGCTCGCCGCGCACGTCGTGGAGGCCCTCTGCGGCACGCAGCCCGCGATGCGGACGGCGGCCCCCGGCGCCCCGTTCCGGCTGCTGCCGCTCCAGTTCGCCCGGACCGCCCGCTGACTGTCGGCGGGGTCGCCTAGGGTCCCGGGCATGCCGAGTGCGACCGAGACGCGGGACACCGCCGCCTGGGAGAAGATCGCGGCCCTCATCGAGGGCGGAGACCCCGACGCCGTCGCGGACGCCGTCCGCGGCCTCGACGACGCCGGGCGGCGCGCGGTCGCCAGGGCGCTGCCGGGCCACGTCAAGGCGGTGCGGGCCCGCCGCGAGCCGTGGGAGGGCATCGACGAGTACGCGGCCGCCTTCCGCGCGGCGGGCGCCGGGACGCTGGGCGGCGCCTCCGCGGTCGCGGCGTGGCTGACCAGGCGCGAGTTCAACTCGCGCTGGGCGGGCGAGCACACCGACACCGGCCGGCTCCTGGAGCTGTGGGCCGGCCGCGACGACGCGTGGCTGGCCGACCTGGCGCGGCGGCTGACGCTCCGGCTGCGCGGTCCCCGGCACATCGGCCTCGACCTCGTCCTGGCGCTGCTCGCCGAGACCGGGATCGAACCGCCCGACCACGATCCCCTCGTCGTCGGCTGGGTGTCGTCCGGGCCGCCCCGCGCGAACGATCCGCTGCTGCCGTTCCTGCTGCCGCGCGTCTTCGAGGCGGACGGCGCCGGCCGGGAGCTGCGCGACGACCGGTCCTGGGTCCGGACGCTCGCGACGCTCGCCGGGCGCGGCGCGGTCGACCGCCGGATGCTGCTGGACGGCTGCGTCCGCCGGTTCCTGCGCGGCGGGACGCTCCTCGACCTGCGCTTCTTCGTCCGCCTGCACGGCCTGCTCATGCCGGCCGACCCCGCCGAGCGGGAGCGGGAGATCATCGAGTACGCCCGCGACTACGTGCGGCTGCTGCCCGCCGCGCCCGGCCCCGTCGCCGACCTGGCCCTCGGCCTGCTGATGGAGCCCGCGGAGCTGCCGTCCCGGTACGTCGTCGAGGCCCTGGACGGCGTCCTCTTCCGCGCCGAGTCCGGGCTGGTGAGGTCCGGGCTGTCCTGGCTGGAGAAGACCGTCCGGGCCAGGCCCGAGCTCGCCGGCGACTGCGCCGCCGCCCTCGCCCAGGCGTTCGGGCACGAGTCGTACACCGTCCGGGAACGGGCGGTCAGGATCGCGCTCAAGCTCCCCGAGGGCGCCGGCACCGCCGCGCTCGCCGACGCCGTCCCGCTGCTCCCGCCGGACTTCGGCGCCAGGGCCGCCGCCCGCTTCGGCGGCGCGGTCGCCGGACCCGAGCCCGGCGACGACCCGCCGCCCGCCTTCGCCTTCACGCCCCCCGCCCCGCACCCGCTCCCCCCGCCGCCCGCGCCGATCACCCGTCCGATGGAGCTGGCCGAGGCGCTCGGCGGCCACCACATCGGCTGGCCGGCGATCGAAGCGGTCCTGGACGCGTTCGTCCGGCTCGTCCGGGAGAGCCCCGGCAACGTGCGCGCCGCGCTCCGGCTCGCCGCCAGGCCGGACGCCTACCCGCCGCTGGACGAGCCGGGCGGCTGGCGCTGGCCCGACCAGTGGCTCGAGGCGGCCGCCCGCCTGCTGACCGGCTCGGCGCCGGTGCCCGCCGACTGGCGCGGCCGCCTGCCGGTCGTCCAGGACGGCGTCTCCCCGCACGTGATCCAGCTGCACCGGTGCGCGGAGGTCGCCGCCGCCGTCGTGGACGGGACGCCGCCGCCGCTGCTGCTCGCCGTCCCCACCGAGCCGACCGGCCACATCGACCCGGGCACGTTCGTGGCGCGGCTGGAGACCCTGGAGGCCGCCCGCGCCGAACCCGGGCCCGCCGACCTCCAGCAGGCCCTGCTGCGGCTGCCGCGGGAGGCCGGCGCGGACGCCGCCCGGCGCGCGTCCGCGCTCGCCTCGCCCGCCGGGCGGGTCGCGGCGCGCTGGCTGGCCGGGGGCGGGCGGCCCGTCCCCGAGGTGTCGATGCGCCCGCTGGAGGACGGCCGCCCCGAGCCCGTGATCGACGCCGCGCCCACGGGCCTGCCGCTGGTCGACGCGGTGTTCACGGCCCCGTCCCCGTTCGCCGGCGGGTCCCACGGGTTCTACCGGCACGACTGGCCCTACCTGCTGCCGTCCGACCCCGAGGTCGTCGCCGCGCACGTCCTGCCGCACCTGCGGGCCGCGGGATTCGGCCCCGGCGTCCGGGTCGGCGAGTTCGTCCGGCTCACCGCGGGCGACGGCCCGTTCGCCGAGGCCGTCGCGCACTTCCTGGCGCGGCAGCTCGTGGAGCGGCGCGCCGAGGACGCCGACGGGGCGCTGCTCACCATGGCCGCCCGCGGCGACCTGCCCGCCGCCGCGCTCGGGCGGCACATCGGGCTGCTCGTCCGCGGCGGCGAGATCCGCCCGGTGCGGATCTTCGAGGCGCTCGAACGCGCGGCGGACGCGGGCGCCTACGCCCAGGTCTGGGCGGCCGTGGCCGCCGCCCTGCCGGTCCTCTGCCCCGGGCCGGGGGAGCGGCCGGTGAACTCCCTCGACCGCCTGATCGCCCTCGGCCGCAGGACCGCGCGCTGGTCCGGCGCCCGCGGAGCGGTGCCCGGGATCGAGGAGCTCGCCGCGCGCAAGGGGTCGTCCAACGTCGTCCGCGAGGCCCGCGCGCTGTCCGCGCAGCTCGCCGCCGCCCCGTAGCCGGGGCCGGCCGGGCAGCCCGTCAGGCGAGGTCGGAGGGGTCGGTGTTGGCGCCGCACAGCACGACCACCACCCGCTCATCCGGGGACGGCCGGTAGGCGCCGCAGCGGAGCGCGGCGAGCGCGGCGGCGGTGCCGTGCTCGACGGCCAGGCGGTACTCGCCCCACAGGTGCCGGCGCGCCTCGACGATCGCCTCGTCGGAGACCAGGAGCGGCCGCACGCCGGTGCGGGACGCTACGGAGAACGCGATGTCGCCCAGCCGGGTCGCGCCGAGCGAGTCGGCGGCGATCCCGGACACGTCCACGTCCACGGGGCGCCCCTCGCGGAGGGCCCGCTCCATGGTCGGGATGGTCTCGGGCTCGACGCCGGCGACGCGCGCCCGCCCTTCGAGGGCCGCGGCGACGCCCGCGATCAGCCCGCCGCCGCCGACCGCGATGAGGACGGTGTCGACCTCGCCGCCGGTCTGCTCCAGGATCTCCAGGCCCAGCGTCCCCTGCCCGGCGCAGACCTCGGGCAGGTCGTAGGCGTGGCAGAACAGCGCCCCTGTGTCGGCGGCGCGCTTGGTGGCGGCGTCCTGCGCGTCGGCGTAGCGCGTCCCGACCTGGACGACCGCGGCGCCGAGCGCCCGCAGCCGGGCGACCTTCACGGCGGGCGCCGTCTCCGGGACGTACACCTCGGCGGGCACGCCCGCCTGCGCCGCCGCGTACGCGAACGCGAGGCCCGCGTTGCCGCCGGACGCCGCGACGACGCCGGCCGCCGGGAGCCGCCCCTCGTCCCGCGCGGCGAGGATGTGGTTGAACGCGCCCCGCGCCTTGAACGACCCCGTGTGCTGGACGAGTTCGAGCTTCAGCCACATCCGCGCGGCCGGCCCGGGCTCGACCTCCATCATCGGCGTGCGCCGAACCCGACCCGCGATCCGCCGAGCCGCGGCCTGGACATCCGAATGAGCGATCACCGGCACTCCCTCTCCGAGTTCCCTAAGTAGCAGAACACACTTTGAGTCATGACCGCTCGGCGGCGGGCAGTGCGGGTCACCGGTTCCCGAGCGCGGCGGCCCGGGCGAGGAGGGCCTTGCGCTCGGGCGCGTTGCGGGTCAGCCCGGCGGCGCGCTCGAACTCCGCGCGGGCCTCGTCCAGCCGGCCGAGGCGCTCCAGGAGGTCGCCGCGGACGCTCGGCAGCAGGTGGTACCCGCGCAGGGCGGGCTCGTCCACCAGCGCGTCGGTGATCTGCAGGCCCTTCTCCGGGCCGTGGGCTCGGCCGACCGCCACGGCGCGGTTCAGCTCCACGACGGGGGACGGGGCGACGGTCGCGAGGATCTCGTAGAGGGAGGAGATCTGCGCCCAGTCGGTGTCCTCGGGGGCGGGGGCCTGCGCGTGGGTCGCGGCGATCGCCGCCTGCAGGACGTACGGGCCGGGCGGCTCGCCGATGTCCTTGGCGCGGAGCAGGGCGGCGAAGCCGCGGTGGATGAGGAGCCGGTCCCAGCGGCCGCGGTCCTGCTCCAGGAGCGGGACGGGCTCGCCGGACGGCCCGGTGCGCGCGCGTGTCCGGGACGCCTGGATCTCCATCAGCGCGACCAGCCCGTGCACCTCGGGTTCGCGCGGTGCGAGGCCGGCGAGTACGCGCCCGAGGCGCAGCGCCTCCCGGCACAGGTCCGCCCGCACCCAGGAGTCGCCGGCGGTGGCCGCGTACCCCTCGTTGAAGATCAGGTAGATGACCTCCAGGACGGACGACAGCCGCGCCTCGCGGTCCGGCCCGGTGGGGACCTCGAACGGCACGCCGGCCTCCGCCAGCGTCCGCTTGGCCCGGACGATCCGCTGTGCCACGGTCGCCTCGGAGACGAGGAACGCGCGCGCGATCTCGTCGGTGGTGAGGCCGCCGAGCATCCGCAGCGTCAGCGCCACCCGCGCCTGCACCGACAGCACCGGATGGCAGGCCGTGAAGATCAGCCGCAGGAGGTCGTCCTCGATGTCCTCGTCGTCCGGGACCTCGATCTCCGCGGGCGCCCGGTCCTCCAGGTCGCGCCCGATCTCCGCGATCTTGTCGTCCAGTCGCCGCTGCCGGCGGATGCGGTCGATGGCGCGGCGCTTGCCGACGGCCATGAGCCAGGCGCCCGGGTTGTCCGGGACGCCTGACTCCGGCCACTGTTCGAGCGCGGCGACCAGTGCGTCCTGCGCGAGTTCCTCGGCGAGCCCGATGTCGTGCACCATGCGGGCGAGCCCGGCGATGATGCGCGCGGCCTCCAGCCGCCACACCGCGTCGATGCTCGCGTGCACGTCGGGTGCGCTCGAAGAGGTCACGCCGCCGATGAGAGCACCCGCACCGGCCGCCGCGCAAGCTCAGCGGCCGCCGCCGGGGACCCCGGGCGGGATCCCCGCCGGCGTCACTGCCCGGGGAACGGGTCGTCCGGGCCGAACACCTGCTTGATGACGCCCTCGCCGTCGCCGACGATCGAGTAGAACCGCTTGGACAGCTCGATCGCCTCCTCGCGGTTGCGCGCCTCGATGAGCGCGAAGCCGACGACGCCCTCCTTGGCCTCGGTGAACGGGCCGTCCGTCACGGTGACCTTGCCCCCGGACGAGGTGATGCGGGTGCCGTAGGGCTCCAGCCCGCCGGTCGCGAGGAGCACCCCCGACTTGGCCATCTCCTCGATGAACTTGCCCATCTCCTGCTGGAGCTTCTCGTCCGGCGGGGCGTCGTTCCCGCCGGTGTCCGTGGTCATCATCAGGAACCGCATGGGTGCCTCCAAGGTCGTGTACTGCTCTGTCGTCGGTCCGGGTCATCCCCGGACTCTGCCAACGCGTCGAAGAAGGGAGGCCCGGATCGACATCCGGTCCCGGCCTTTTTCAAGTTTTTTCTCGGAGTCTGGATCCTGCCAGGTCAGCGCCCGGCAAGCTGAGAACGGCACCGCCCGTCGCCGCAGATCACGACAAACGGGGAGGTATGGGGCAGGTGGGCAAGCGTCCCGCCGTCGAGTAGCGTCTCCATGTAAGAAGGTTTCCTGCGCGCCGAGGAGGATTTCCGTGGGAGAGTCAGCACCGGGCGCCGGTGCACGGCCCGGACCCGACATCGACGACACCGTGCCGCAGTCCGCGCGCATCTGGAACTACTGGCTCGGCGGCAAGGACAACTACCCGGTCGACCGCGCCGCGGGCGACCAGTTCGTGTCCGTCTATCCGCAGATCGTGGACGTCGCCCGGCACTCGCGGGCCTTCCTCTCCCGGGCCGTCCGCCACATGGCGGGCAGCGCGGGGATCCGGCAGTTCCTCGACATCGGCACCGGCCTGCCGACCGTCGACAACACCCACGAGGTCGCCCAGCGCGCCGCGCCGGAGGCCCGCATCGTCTACGTCGACAACGACCCGCTCGTCCTCTCGCACGCCCGCGCCCTGCTGGCCGGCGGGCCGGAGGGCGCCACCAGCTACGTCGACGCCGACCTGCGCGACCCCGACCGCATCCTCGCCGAGGCCGCCCGGACGCTCGACCTCGGCCGCCCGGTCGGGCTGATGCTGCTGAACATCCTCGGGCACATCGCCGACTGCGACGAGGCGCGCTCGATCGTCCGGCACCTGATGGACGCGCTGCCGGCCGGCAGCCACCTGGCGGTCGCGGACGGCACCGACGTCATCACCGGCGAGGCGTTCCGGACGGCGATCGAGCTGTGGAACCAGGCCAGCGACACCCCCTACCACCTGCGCACCCCAGAGCTGATCGGCGGCTACTTCGAGGGGCTGGAGATCCTGGAGCCGGGCGTCGTGCCGGTGTCGCGGTGGCGCGCCGAGCCCGGCCCGTTCGGCGAGCCGGACGAGGTGGACGAGTTCTGCGCCGTGGGGGTGAAGTCTTGAGCCTCCGCGGACGCCGGGACGAGCCGCCCCATACCGCCTCCGGCCGCGGCGCGGCCGGCTTCGCCGCACCGGGCCTGCGGGACGCCGGGCCGACCGTGCTGCGGATGGTCGTCGGCGCGCAGCTGCGCCGGTTCCGCGAGGCCGCCGGGATCTCCACCGAGGACGCCGGCTACGAGATCCGCGGCTCGCACTCCAAGATCAGCCGGATGGAGCTGGGCCGCGTCGGCTTCAAGGAGCGCGACGTCGCCGACCTCCTCACCTTCTACGGCGTGACCGACGCCGGCGTCCGCGAGACGCTGCTGGAACTGGCCGAGCACGCCAACGCCCCCGGCTGGTGGCAGGCGTACGGCGACGTCGTGCCCGCCTGGTTCGAGCCCTACCTCGGGCTGGAGCAGGGCGCCGACCTCGTCCGCGTGTACGAGGTCCAGGACGTCCCGGACCTGCTCCAGACGCCGGAGTACGCCGGCGCCCTCCTCGCCGCCCGCCACCCGGAGGCGCGCCCGGAGGAGATCGAGCGGCGGGTCGAGCTGCGCATGGCGCGCCGCCGCGTGTTCGAGCGCCCCGTGCCGCTGAAGCTGTGGGCCGTGCTGGACGAGGCGGTGCTGTGCCGCACCGTGGGCGGCCCGGCGACGATGCGCGCGCAGATCGAGCACCTGATCGCGATGGCGGAGCGGCCGAACGTCAGCGTGCAGGTCCTGCCGTTCAGCTCCGGGGGCCACGCGGCCGAGAGCGGCCGGGTGACGCTGCTGCGGTTCGCCGAGGACGAGCTGCCCGACGTCGTCTACCTGGAGCAGCTCACCGGCGCCCTCTACCCCGACCGGACGGCCGACATCGCCCGCTACCGGGACGTCCTGAACCGCCTCGGCGTGCAGGCCGAACCCCCGTCCCGCACGCCGGAGATCCTCCGGGACCTCCTCGCCCGCTGACCCGCGCCGCCCGCCTGTGCCGCCGACCTATGCCGCCGCCCTGCGCCGCCGGCCTATGCCGCGGCCGGGACGTAGGTCGCGATGATGACGCCGGTCTCGAAGGTCCTGGTCCCGGCGAGCGTGAAGGACCCCGAGAAGTCCTTGCGGGTGAGGAGCTCCTCGGGGTCGCCGGTTCCGGCGAACACCGGGTGGATCCACAGCCTCAGCTCGTCCAGCAGGCCGTGCCGGACGAGCATGCGCGACACCGGGCCGAACCCGTACTGCAGGATGTCCCGGCCGTCCTGCTCCTTGAGCCTGGTGAGCTCGGCGACGGCCCCGGCGCGGGGGATCGCCGTGGTGTCGCCCCATCCCGGCTTCCTCAGGGAGTCGGACACGACGTAGTGCGGCAGCGTGTTCATCCGGACGCCGAAGTCGCCGGTCGCCTTCTCCATCGCCGGCCACGACCGCGAGAAGCCGTCGAACGTCCTGCGCCCCATCAGCAGGGCGCCGCAGGAGAACAGCAGCTCCCGCGCGTAGGCGGCGGCCTCGTCCTTGAAGTACGCCGCCGTCCAGTTCTGCGGGTTCTCGATGACGCCGTCCAGCGACACGTACGTCGAGTTGATGATCTTGCGCATGATGCCTCCGTGGCTCGGCTCGTGCTGCACTTCTCGCGTCCGGCGGCCACGGGCGCCACCGCGTTTGCGCGATCCTTACGGTCCCTTGCGCACCTCTCGGAGCCCCGCACGGGAGCCCGGGGAGACCCCCTCGCGGGCCGGCCCGGCCGCCGGCCGTGGACGGTTTGCTGGGCGATTTGTCATATATTTCGAGTGCGTTGCGGAAAGTTACGGAACGGTCGCGGACCCTTGTGGCCCGCACCACATTTATTTGATCATGAGCGGCTGTGTGGCGACGGGGGCTTGTACTGCGGCGGATGGCCGGCGATCGGACGCTGGTGCTGGCCGCCTGCGCGACCGCGCTGTTCGCCACCACCGTCCTCGCGGCCCTGGTCGGCTACACCGGGTCGGTGACCCGCGAAGGGCTGCGGCGCACCCTGGCCGACGCGACGTTCGCCTCCGTGGGGGCGACGATCGGCACGCACGTGCCCGCGAACGGCCTCACCGAGGTGCGGGGACGGGTCGACCGCACTCTCAAGCAGATCTACCGGGACGTGCCGCTGTCCGTCTCGATGAGCGTGCGCAGCGACTCCTACACGCTCCCCGGGCAGGAGAAGAGCGACCACCCCGAGCTGACCGCGTTCGGGACCTACACCGGCATCGAGAAGCACGCCCGGCTCACCAAGGGGCGCTGGCCCGGTGCGACCCCCGGTGACGTCGAGGCGGTGCTGCCCGCCGCCGCCGCGAAGGCCATCGGCGCCGACGTGGACGACGTCCTCACGCTGCACGGGCGCGTCGACAAGAAGTCGGTGGTGAAGGTCCGCGTCGTCGGGCTGTTCGAGGTCCCCGACCCGCAGCACTACTTCTGGCAGGGCGACCGGCTCGTCACGACCGGCGTCGAGCAGCTCGACTACACCACGTACGGGCCGTTCGTGGTGCCGCCCGATGTGTTCGCCGCGAAGTTCACCGGCACCGGCGCCGACGCCCGCTTCACCGTCATGCCGGACCTGCGCGGCGTCGGGTCCGGCGACCTCGCTCCGCTCGGCGACCGCGTCGCACACGCCGCCGACACCTTCGAGGACGCCGGCGGGGCGCAGTTCACCGTCGTGACGAAGCTCCCCGAACTGACCGGGCAGCTGGGCGGCGCCGTGCTCGTGGCACGTTCCACGATGCTGATCCCGGTGATCCAGCTCGTCCTGCTGGCCGGGTGCGCGTGGCTGCTGGTGGCCCGGCTGCTCGCCGACCACCGGCGCGGCGAGGTCGCGCTGCTGCGCACCCGCGGCATGGGGATGCGCCAGCTCGCCCGGCTCGGGCTGCTCGAAGGGCTGCTGATCGCGCTGCCCGCCGCGGTGCTCGGCCCGCTGCTCGCCCGCCCGCTGCTGCGGCTCGCCGGGCACGCCCCCGCGGTGCGGGCGTCCGGGCTGCGGCTGGACGCCGGGTCCGCGGCCCCGCTGTGGGCCGTGTCGGTGCTGACGGCGCTGGCGTGCGCGGTCGCCCTGACCGTCCCGACGCTGCGCGGCGCGAACCGCACGTTCGTCGAGGCCCAGGCCGGGATCGGCCGGCAGGGCCGCGGCGGGCTGCGCGGCTCCGGCGTCGACCTGGCGCTGCTGATCGTCGCCGGGCTCGCGATCTGGCAGCTCACCCGGTACGGGGCGGACGGCGCGGGCGGCACTGGGGACGGGACGTCCGGCGTCGACCCGTTCATCGTGTCCGGCCCCGCGCTGGCGCTGCTCGCCGGCGGGGTGCTGCTGCTGCGGGTCGTGCCGGGGGTGTCGCGCGTCGCCGAGCGGGTCGCGACGCGGGCCCGCGGGCTCGTGCCCGTCCTCGGCACCCGGCAGGTCGGGCGGCGCCAGCTCCGGTACGCGGGGCCGGTGCTGCTGCTGGTCATGGCGATGGCCGTGGGGGTGCTGTCGGTCACGACGATGGCGACCTGGCGGAAGTCGCAGACCGACCAGGCCGACTTCCAGAGCGGCGCCGACCTGCGGCTCACCCCCTCCACCGGCGGCGGGGGCCCGGCGGTGCTCGGCCAGGGCGGCCGGTTCGCGGCGCTGCCCGGCGTCACGGCCGCCACGGCCGTGCTGCGCACCGAGGCCGACCTCGGCAACGAGCCCGCGACGCTGCTCGCCGCCGACACCGGCACGCTCGGGCGCGTGCTGCGCGTCCAGCCCGGCCTGCGGAGCGACCTGCGGCTTGACGAACTGGCCGCGGCGCGACCCGCCGCCCCCTCGCTGGCCGTCCCGGGCAAGCCGAAGCGGCTGATGTTCGACCTGAAGCTCACCCGCACCGGCCCCACGCCGGGCGGCGAGGAGCCCGCGGCGGACACCGACTACAAGGTCGCGGTCACCGTCGTGGACGCGCACGGGCTGGCCCGGACGGCCGAGCTGCCCGGATTCCCCGCCGACGGCCACGAGCACACGGTCGCGCTGGACACCGCCGCGCTCGCCGGGCCGGGCGGCGTGCCGTCCTACCCGCTGTCGGTCCGGGGCGTCCACTACGCCTACGACGACAACGCCTACACGGGGCCGCTCGACCTGGCGGTCCTGGGCGTGCGCGGCGACGGCACCGGGGACGCCCGGACGCCCGCCGACCTCCGCTGGGACGTGTTCGCCTACTCGCCCGACCCGTCCAAGCCCCTGAAACCGCATCTGAAGGACGCGAAGGACGGGACGGAGGCCGGCGGTGCGCTCGCGGACATCGCGATGCCCGCGACCGCCGACCCCAACCCGAGCCGCGGCATCTACAGCAGCGCGACCGGCGCGACCGTCCACGCGATCCTCAGCACGCCCGCGCCGCCGAAGCACGGGGTGCAGAACACCGACCTGAAGCCCGCCGTGCCCGGCGTCATCACCGGCGAGATGGCGGAACGCGCCAAGGTCGGCGTCGGCGGCACCGTCACCGTCAGCACCGTGGACGGCGACCAGCCGGTCAAGGTCGTGGGGATCGCGCCCGCGCTGCCGACCGTGCCGCCCGGCCGCCCCGGCGTCCTCGTGGACCTGCCGACGCTCACCCAGAGCCGGCTCGCCGGCGACGGCGTCGCCACCGAGACCGTCCAGCCCGGCGAATGGTGGGCGGCGGTGCGCGGCGGGCGCACCGCCCCGGCCGTCCATGCGCTCGCGGACCATCCGCAGTGGGGCGAGGTCGCCGCCGACCGCGTCGAGACGCGCGCAGAACTGCGGGACGCCCCGCTCGGCGCGGCGCTGCAGGGCGCGCTCGTGCTCGGCTTCGGCGCCGCGCTCGCCTTCGCCGTCATCGCGTTCGTCGTCAACGCCGCGGTCACCGCGGGCGAGCGGACCCGGGAGTTCGCGGTGCTGCGCGCCCTCGGCGTCCATCCGAAGCAGGTCGCCGGGATGCTCGCGATCGAGCAGGCGTACCTGGTCGCGCTCGGCCTGCTCGGCGGGACGTTCCTCGGCCTGGTCGTGGCGCGGCTCGTCGTCCCGCACGTGGTGCTGAGCGTGCAGGCCGCCGACCCGTACCCGCCCGCCGAGCTCGTCGTCCAGTGGCCCGTGGTGCTGGCCGTGCTCGCCGGCGTCGCCGCGGTGCTCGGGCTCGTGCTTCCGCCGGTGATGCGGATCCTGCGGCGCCGGAACCTCGGCGCCGGACTGCGCGTGGGGGAGGACCGATGAGAGGCCCCGCCCTGCCGATGGGGGGCTCCGCCGTGCGGCTGGCCCGGGCGCAGTGGGCGCCGCTCGCCGCGCTGGCCGTGCTGTCGCTGCTCTCGGCGCTGCTCGCGGTCGCCGTCCCCGCCCGCACCGCCGCCGGGTACGACCGCGCCGCGGCCGCCGCCATCGGGCCGACCGCCGACCTGCGGGTGGAGGGCCAGGCGCAGGGCGGCGCCGCGTGGTCGGCGATCCCGAGCCAGGCGGCCCTGGAGTCCGGCACCATCACCTGGCAGCAGATGCTGCCGCGGTCGCTCGCCGGGGTGACCGGCGAGCCGGAGGCGTCCATCACCACGGAGCGGATGGCCGTCGACGGCCGGTTCGCCGCGCCCCGGCTGCTCTACCTGAGCTGGGACTTCGGCGCGTGGCAGCGCATCCGGCTCGTCGCCGGCGAGCGCGCGTACAACCCGGCGACCGAGACCGGCGGCGACATCCGCGTCATGGTCGCCAAGGAGTACGCCGACGAGCTCGGCTACAAGGTCGGCGACCGGATCCGCGCCGACGGCGCCACCGCCAGGATCACCGGCCTGTACGTGCCCGCGGACCCCGGCGACCCGTTCTGGGCGCCGCGCGCCCGCATGCTGCACGTGGTCAAGGAGTCGCTCGGCGGCGACGGGCTCCAGGGCGACGCGGGCACCGCGCTGATGGACCCCGGCGGGTACTCGCGGGTCGCGCGCGGCGGCGACGTCCAGTTCCTGTTCAGCTGGCGGTTTCCGATCCGCGGCGGCGAGGTCGACGCCGGCGCCGCCGGCGCCATGGCCGGCGACCTCGACGCGTTCCGCTCCGCGGTCCGCGGCCACGGCGGGATCTTCCCGTGCGACGTCGTCACGCCGCTCGACAAGCGGCTGACCGCGTTCGCCGGGCGGCTGCACACCGCGCGGTCGGTGCTCGGGCTGGCGCTCGGCGGGCTCGTCGCCGTCACCGCCGGGGTGCTGCTCCTCGCCGCCGGGCTGCTCGGCGAGCGGCTCCGCCCCGTCCTCGGCACGATGCGGGCGCGCGGCGCGTCGCTGCGGCAGCTCGCCGTCCCCGCCTGCGGGCTGACCGCGCTCGCCGTCGTCCCGCCCGCCGCGCTCGGGTACGCCGCGGGGCGGCTGCTGGACCTCGGCCCGCCGCAGCCGGCCTTCGCGTACGCGATCGCCGCGCTGGTCGCGGCCGCGCTGCTCATCTCCGCCGCCATGGTCTGGCGGGAGCGGGGCGGCGGCCTCGGCTCGGTCGCCGACCGCCGCGACGACCTCGTCACCGTGCGGCCGTCGCCGCGCCGGCTCGTCCTGGACGGCCTGCTGGTCGCGCTCGCCGTGATCGGCGTCGTGCTGCTGCGCCGGCGCGGCGCCGCCGCCGGGACCGACCCGCTGGTCGCCGCCGTCCCGGTGCTGCTCGGCGCGGCGCTCGGCGTGGTCGTCCTGCGCGGCTACCCGTACCTGCTGCGCGCCGCCGGGCCGGTCCTGCGGCGGCGCAGCGGCGCGGTCGCGTTCCTCGGCCTGGCCCGCGCGTCCCGGCAGAACCTGGTCGGGGCGCTGCCGCTGGCCGTCCTGCTGCTGGCCGCGACCGTCGCCGGCTTCACCGCGACCGTGGACACCGCGCTGCGGGACGGGCAGGCGCGCGCGTCCTGGTGGGAGACCGGGGCGGACGCGCGGGTCGAGGCGGGGCCGGTGGACGACGCGGCGCTGGCCCGCATCCGCGCGCTGCCCGGCGTGACCGGCGCCGTCCCCGCCCGGATCATCACGGGCGTGTCCGCGGCCTCGAACCCGGCGCCGATGACCGTGGTCGGCGTGGACCTCGACGCCTACCGGAGACTCGCGCCGTCCGTGCCGGGCATTCCGTCGGGCTCGGGCGTCCTGCTGTCGCCGCTCGCCGCCCGCACCGTCGGCATGGGGCCGCTGACGCTGAGCCGCCCCGGAATGACGCCGATCAACGTCAGGCCCGCGGGGCGCATCGAGCATTTCCCCGGCCAGGGGGAGGGCACCGCGTTCGCCGTCGTCCCGTACAAGCTGGTGGCGGGCGAGAAGGGATTCCCCTCCCAGGTGTTCGTCACCGGCGACGTGGACGCCCGGAAGCTGCGCGCCGCCTCCGGGCGGGACGTCCAGCTGCGGCGGGACGTCCTGCGGAACCTGACGCGCGGCCCCATGGTGACCGTCGTCCACGAGACGTTCCGGGACGGCGCGCTCATCGGCGGCGTGTTCGGCCTGCTCGCGGTGCTGCTCGTCCTGGTCGTCGGCGCCCGCGCCCGCGGCCGCACCGTCGCCCAGCTTCGCGCCCTCGGCCTCAGCCGGCGGCAGAGCCGCGGCCTCGCCCTGGTCGAGATCGCGCCCGTCCTGCTCTGCGCGGTCGGCGCCGGATGGGTGCTCGGCCTGCTCTTGCCCGACATCACCGGCCCGGTCGTCGACCTGCGGCCCTACACGGGCGGCTTCGCCGCCACCGCGCACACGCCCGGCCCGGCCGCGCTCCTCGGCCTCGCCGGGGCTCTGCTGCTGGCGGCCGCCGCGGCGGTCGCCGTCGACCGCCTCTTCGACACCCGCCCCGGAACAGCACTGAGAACGGGGGACTGATGGCCAACGCACCCGACCTCGCCGAACTGGAGCGCCGCGCCGCCGAACGCGGACCCGTCTACGGCGAGGGCGCGCACATCGTCTGCGACAACCTCGTCCGCATCTACAAGACCGACGGCATCGAGGTCGTCGCCCTCCAGGGGCTCGACCTGCTCGTCGACCCGGGCGAACTCGTCGCCATCGTCGGCGCGTCGGGCTCCGGGAAGTCGACCCTGCTGAACATCCTGTCCGGCCTGGACGTCCCCACCGCCGGGGTCGCCCGCGTCGCCGGCTCCGACCTGCTCACCATGACGTCCAAGGAACGGCTGCGGTTCCGCCGCGAGCAGGTCGGGTTCATCTGGCAGCAGACGTCCCGCAACCTGCTCCCGTACCTGACGGCCGTGCAGAACGTCGAGCTGCCCATGAAGTTCGCCGGGCGCTCCCGCCGCTCCCGCGCGACCCGCGCCGCCGAGCTGCTGGGCATGCTGGACGTCGGCGACTGCGCGAACCGGCGCCCCGCCGAACTGTCCGGCGGCCAGCAGCAGCGCATCGCGATCGCGGTGGCCGTCGCGAACGAGCCCCAGGTCGTCCTGGCCGACGAGCCCACCGGCGAGCTGGACACCGCCACCGCCGCGGGCGTCTTCGCCGCGCTCCGCCGCGTCAACGAGGAGCTCGGCACCACCACCGTCGTCGTCACCCACGACGCGCAGGTGGCCGAGCGCGTCGACCGCACCGTCGGCATCCGCGACGGCCGCACCAGCGTCGAGGTCCGCCGCGGCGGCGGCACCGCCGAGGAGTACGCCCTCCTCGACCGCGCCGGCCGCGTCCAGCTGCCCGCCGCGTTCACCGAGGCCCTCGACATGCGCGACCGCGTCCGCCTCGCACTGGAAAGCGACCACGTCGGCGTCTGGCCGGACCGGGAGGAGACCCCATGACGATGGTGGCCGTGGAGAACCTGACCCGCACCTACCGCACCGGCAAGATCGAGGTCCCGGCGCTGCGCGGCGCGTCCTTCACCGTCGACGCCGGCGAACTGGTCGCCATCAAGGGCCGCTCCGGCTCCGGCAAGACGACCCTCCTCAACCTGATCGGCGGCCTGGACACCCCGGACGGCGGCACCGTCCACGTGGACGGCCGCGAGGTGGGTGCGCTGCCGGAGAACGACCTCCTGGCCCTGCGCCGCGACCACATCGGCTACGTCTTCCAGTCCCACGGCCTGATCCCGGTGCTGTCGGCCGCCGAGAACGTCGAGGTCCCCCTACGCCTCGTCCGCAAGGACCCGGCCGAACGCGACGAGCGGGTGCGCGTCCTGCTGTCCCTCGTCGGCCTCGCGGACCACGCGGCCCAGCGCCCCTACGAGCTGTCCGGCGGCCAACGCCAACGAGTAGCCATAGCCAGAGCCCTGGCAAACCGCCCCCGCCTGCTCCTGGCCGACGAACCCACCGGCCAGCTCGACTCCGAAACAGCCGCCGCAATAATGCCCCTGCTGCGCGCCGTAGTAGCCAGCGAAGGCGTGACGGTCCTCGTGGCGACCCACGACCAGGCGCTCCTCTCGGAGGCCGACCGAGTGCTGAACCTGGAAGACGGCGTGATAACCGAAGTCCCCGTCCCCGCCTGACGTCAACCGACCGGGATCGTGTAAGCCAGTTCGTACCGGTCGACGGGAACCACGATGTCGGCGGTCTCGACCGCGCGGTCGCCGGTATGGGTGCGCTGGATCAGCATCACGATGGAGCCCATCGGCTCACCGAGCCGCTCTGCCTCGTCCGCCAGAACGGCCCGCGCCGTCACCACCTCGGTGGCCGGCGCGACCTCGTGTCCAATGGCCCGCATCCGGGCGACCACTTCGGCACCCGCGTACGGTCCCTCCTCTGGCAGCATCACCGGCGTTCCACGCGTGATCTCCAGCGGCTCCCACGAGGTGGAGAGCATGACGGGCCGCTCGTCCGCCATCACTGTGGCGTTGCGTCCCGGATGGGCGCGTATCGCAGTGACGGACGCCGGGGCAGGAGCTTGGAAGCCTCCGGACGCGGCGCTGGACGCGGTGTCCGAGTACGGGCGGGGGTTGTTCATCGTCGAGCAGACCGCCGACAAGATCGGCCACGACATCACCGAGTCCGGTCAAACCATGTGGGCGGAGTTCGCCTGGGACGTGGAGTCATGAGGCTGGGCCGCTGGAGGACAGGCTTGCAGGCGACGTGCGACCGATCCAGGAGGATACGGCTCGAGCGCTCGCGCGGAAGTATGGCGTCCTGCCTGCGGCTGCGCCCGGGGCCGGTTGGCGGGCGGGTGGGGTGGGAAGTGATCGTTCATGGCGACTGTGGTTCTGGTGGGGACGCTCGATACCAAGGGGCCGGAGTACGAGTGGCTCCGGGAGCGGGTGCGGGAGCTCGGGTGCGAGGTCGTGCTCGTGGACGCGGGGGTCGGGGCGTCCGAGGTCGACGCCGATGTCCCGGCCGAGGAGGTCGCGCGCGCCGGCGGCGCGTCGCTGAGCGCGTTGCGGGACGCCGGGGACCGCGGGGCCGCCGTCACCGCCATGGGGGAGGGCGCGGCGGCCGTCCTCGCGGGGCTGGAGCGCATCGACGCCGTTCTCGCGGTGGGCGGGAGCGGGGGTTCCTCCATCGCGGCCCGGGCCGTCCGGGACCTTCCCATCGGGCTGCCCAAGGTGATCGTGTCGACGATGGCGGCCGGGGACGTCTCGCCCTACGTGGGCGCCAAGGACGTGACCCTGATGTACAGCGTCGTCGACATCGCGGGCGTCAACCGGGTGTCGCGGCTGATCCTCGGGAACGCGGCCGCCGCGGCCGCCGGGATGGCGAAGGCCCGCGAACGGGCGGCGCCCGCCGCGGACGAGCGGCCGCTGGTCGGGGCGTCCATGTTCGGCGTCACCACCCCGGCGGTGGACGCGGCGCGAGAGCGGCTGGACGAGCTGGGCTACGAGGTGCTCGTCTTCCACGCGACCGGGGCCGGCGGGCGGGCGCTCGAAGGGCTCGTGGAGAGCGGGCTGCTGGCCGGCGTGCTCGACCTGACCACGACCGAGCTGGCCGACGATCTGGTGGGCGGCGTCCTGTCGGCCGGGCCCGAGCGGCTCACCGCGGCGGGGCGGCTCGGGGTCCCGCAGGTCGTGGCGCCCGGCGCCCTGGACATGGTCAACTTCGGGCCGCGGGAGACGGTCCCGGAGCGGTTCGAGGGCCGCGACCTGTACGTCCACAACCCGACCGTGACGCTGATGCGGACGACGCGGGACGAGATGGCCGAGCTGGGCCGGCGGATCGCCGGCAAGCTGCGGGACGCGACCGGGCCGACCGTGCTGTTCCTGCCGCTCGGCGGCGTGTCGGCGCTGGACGCGCCGGGGATGCCCTTCCACGATCCGGAGGCGGACGAGGCGTGCTTCGCGGCCATGGAGGGCGCCGTGGAGACGGAGAGGCTCGACATGAACATCAACGATCCGGCGTTCGGCCGCGCGATGGCCGACCGGCTGCACGAGATGATCTCGGGGGGATCGCAGTGAACCGCGACACCGTTCTCTTCCGGCTGCGCAACGCCGTCCAGGAGGGCAAGCCGATCATCGGCGCCGGGGCGGGCACCGGGCTGTCCGCGAAATGCGCCGAGGCCGGCGGCGTCGACCTGATCATCATCTACAACTCCGGCCGCTACCGGATGGCGGGGCGCGGCTCCCTGGCCGGGCTGCTGCCCTACGGGGACGCCAACCAGATCGTGGTGGAGATGGCGTCCGAGGTGCTTCCGGTCGTCAAGGAGACGCCCGTCCTCGCGGGGGTCTGCGGCACCGACCCGTTCCGGGTGATGCCCGTGTTCCTCGACCAGCTGAAGGCCATGGGGTTCGCGGGCGTGCAGAACTTCCCGACCGTGGGTCTCTACGACGGGGTCTTCCGGCAGAACCTCGAAGAGACCGGCATGGGGTACGACCTGGAGATCGAGATGATCCGCCAGGCCCACCAGCGCGGACTCGTCACCGCGCCCTACGTGTTCGACGCGGCCCAGGCGCGGGCGATGGCGGAGGCCGGCGCGGACGTCCTCGTCCCGCACGTCGGGCTGACGACGAAGGGCAGCATCGGCGCGGGCACGGCGCTGACGCTGGACGAGGCGGTCGAGCGCGTCCAGGCCATGCGGGACGCCGCGGCCGCCGTGCGGCCCGACGTCCTCGTGCTGTGCCACGGCGGCCCCATCGCCGAGCCGGACGACGCCGCCTACGTGCTGTCGCGCACGCGGGGCGTCGTCGGCTTCTTCGGGGCCTCGTCCGTCGAGCGGCTGCCGACCGAGAAGGCGATCACCGAGCAGGTGGCGGCCTTCAAGAACCTGGAGATCTGAATGCTGGTCAACCCTGGCGACGTGACGACGATGACCTTCGACTGGGGGTCCATCAAATGGTTCGTCACCCCGTCGAGCGTGGAGGGCGCGAGCAGCACGCTGGGCGAGGTGATCGTCAACCCGGGCAAGGGGCACGCGCGGCACAACCACCCGAACGCCGAGGAGGTCATCTACGTGATCTCCGGTGAGGCCACGCAGATGGTGGACGACGGCGAGCCGTTCCCCATCCGGGAGGGCGACGCGGTGCACATCCCGAAGGGCGTCTGGCACTCGACGCACAACACGACGTGGCGGCCGCTCCGGCTCATCGTGACCTACACGCCGGGCGGCGAGGAGAAGGCGCTGGAGGGAGCCCCCGACTTCCGGCTCCACGAGGCCGGCGCGGTGCCGGAGTGGTCGCGGGCCTAGGCGCGCGACCAGGCGTCCAGGCCGTCTTCGGTGAGGAGGACGTCGAACGCCGCGTCGGCGCCGCCCGCCAGGGGCCCGCGCGGGCCGAGGGTCGAGGGGCGGACGGGCGGCGGGTCGGCCCGGCGGTAGCGCATCAGGGCCGCCGTGTAGGCGCCGGAGAGGGCCTCGGGCGCCGCGGCGGCCAGGTCGGTGGCCAGGCCCGACAGCGTGACGACGTCCGGGTCCAGGGCGTTGACCAGGGCGCCCATGCCCCGGCCGAGGGCGCGGGCCGCTCCCGCGACGGCCTCCCGGGCCTCGGGTGAGGATGACGCGAGGATCTCCGCGGCCGCCGTGCGGGGGTCGCGGGGCGGCGGGCGGTGCAGGGCGCGGGACATGGCGCGGCCGTCCACCTCCAGGTCCCAGCAGCCGCGCGCGCCGCACGGGCATTCGAGGGCGGGGTCGCCGAAGGGCATGTGGCCGAACTCGCCGCCCGCGCCCGTCGCGCCGTCCACCGGGCGCCCGTCCACGACGAGGATGCCGCCGACCCCGACCTCCACCGTCAGGTGCAGGACGACCCGTGAGCCCGCGCCGGCTCCGCGCCGCGCCTCCGCCAGGCCGGCGAGCGAGGCGTCGTTGCCGACCAGCAGCGGGATCCCGGCGGGTTTGAGCGCCTCCAGGGAGACGTCGCGCCACCCCATGCCGGACGCCTGGACGACCGTCGTCCCGCTGACCGTCCCCGCGACGCAGGCGGACACCGCGCGCAGCCGCCGCCCGTAGCGGGCGTGCAGCGCGGCGACGTGCCCGGCCAGCAGTCCGACGACCTCGGGCGAGCCGGTGTGGCGGCCGTCGGACTCGGCCAGCACGCCGCCGCCCAGCTCGACGGCCGCCACCCGCCACGCCTCGTGGCTGATGTCCACCACGCACACGAGCGGACCGTCCGGATGCGCGGTGAGCACGGGGGACGGCCGGCCGCGGCCGCCGGTGCGGGGCGGCAGGTCCTCGCCGACGAGCCGGGACGCCTTGAGCCGGCTCGTGATCTCGGTGGCGGACCCGCTGCTCAGCCCCAGCGCGCGGGAGGCGTCCGCGCGCGTCGCGGCCGGGTGCGCATGGACGTACCGGAGCACCGCCAGCGCGCCCTGGCTGCGCAGTGCCCGTGCGGAGTGCGCGGTCTTCGGCTGCATGGTGACATCCTGGCCCCAACCGTTTATGCTCGTTGCACGAGCATAATGCGGAAGGCGCGCGATGGACATCGACAGGGGCCCGGAGCCGGCCACCGGGCGCAGAACCGGGACCTTCGGGCTCTACGCGTCCTTCGGGTGCCTCGGCTACCTGCTGACCGCGCTCGGCGCGATCCTGCCCGAGCTGCGGGAGGAGCGCGGGCTGCCGCGCGCCGAGGTCGCGCTCTACCCGTCGGCGTTCGCGCTCGGGCTGGTCGTGATCGGCCTGGTCGGGCACCACCTGGCGGCCCGGCTCGGCCGGTACGCCCTGCCGGCGGCCCTGGCCGCCCTCGTCGGCGGCGCCGCGATCCTGGCCGCCGGCGGCGGACGGCTCGGGGCCGGGCTCGGCGCCCTCGTCCTCGGGCTCGGCGGCGCGGGGCTCGTCCAGCTCGTCCCGGCGGCGCTGCGGGCCGCCGCGCACCCCGGCGACGGAACGGTCCAGATCGGGCTGGCGAACGCGGTCGCCAGCGGGGCGTCCGTGCTCTCCCCGATCCTCATCGGGGCCGCCCTGGCCTACGGCCTCGGATGGCGGGCGCCCTTCGCGATCCCGCCCCTCGCGGTGGCCGCCGCCCTCCTCCTCGTCGCCTTCCGTCCGCCCTCGGCGGGACGGGCCGCGCCCGGCGAAGCCGAGCCGCGGGGCGGCGGTGCCCGCCAAGGGGCTCCGCGGGCGTTCTGGGGCAGGTGGGCCGATCTCGTGCTCGCCGTCGGCGTGGAGTTCTGCATGGTCTTCTGGGCCGCCGACTTCCTCGGCGACGTGAAAGGGCTCGGCTCGGGGGCGGCGGCCACGCTGTCGGCGGCGTTCGTGCTGGGCATGGCGGTCGGGCGCACCGCGTCCGGGCCGGTCGTCCGCGCCATGGGACGCCCCGACCGGCTGCTCGCCGCGAGCGCGCTGACCGGCGTCGCCGGGTTCGCGGTCCTGTGGACGGCGCCCGCCCCGGTCGCCGTCGCCGGGCTGCTGGTCACCGGGCTCGGCATGGCCCTGCTCTACCCCGTGCTCCTCGCGCGGGCGCTCGCCGCCTGGCCGGAGCGGCCCGTCCGGGCCGCCGCCCGCTGCGCGCTCGCGTCCGGCGTCGCGATCGGCGCCGCGCCGCTCGCGCTCGGGACGCTCGCCGACCTCACCACGCTGCGCGCCGCCGTCTTCGTCGCCCCGGCGCTCCTGGTGGTCCTGCTCGTCCGCTGCGGACGGCGGCTCGGCGCCGGCCCGGTCAGCGGATGATCCTGCCGCGCACGTAGACCCAGCCGCCGTCCCCCCGGACGAACCGGCTGACCTCGTGCAACTCCCCGGGCTCGGCGCCCGCGAGGTAGTGGGCGCGGAACTCGACGACGCCCTTCTCGTCGTCCGGCCCGCCGTCCTCCTCCCGGACGATCTCAAGCCGCGTCCAGTGCAGGCCGTCCTCGAATCCCACCCGCTCCGGACGCGTCGCCGGGTGCCACGTCCTCAGCAGGTAAGCCTCGTCCTCGACGGCGAAAGCGCTGAACCGCGAGCGCATCAGCTCCCCGGCCGTCCCGGCCGCGGCCTCGCCCCGGTGCAGCCGCCCGCAGCAATCCCGATACCGGGAGCCGAGCCCACACGGACATTTCTTCGCCACATGGGCATTCTGCCTTGCGGGACGGTGTGCGCGCGGCGACCATGGGCGCCATGTCCGCCAATGAGACGCCCGAAATCGACACTTCCCGCCCGCACTCGGCCCGCATGTGGAACTACTGGGTCGGCGGCAAGGACTACTACGAGATCGACAAGCAGGTCGGCGACCAGGTCGCCGCCGCGTACCCGGGCGTCAGCGACGTCGCCAGGCACTCCCGCGTCGCGCTGGGCCGCATGGTCCGGTATCTCACCGCCGAGGAGGGCATCCGGCAGTTCCTCGACGTCGGCACCGGGCTGCCGACCCACGACAACACCCACGAGGTCGCCCAGCGCATCGCGCCCGAGTCGCGCGTGGTGTACGTCGACAACGACCCGCTCGTCCTGGTGCACGCGCGGGCGCTCCTGGTCGGGCGCCCGGAGGGGAGGACCGACTACATCGAGTGCGACGTCCGCGACCCGGAGCGGATCCTGGCCGGGGCCGCCCGCACCCTCGACTTCACCCGGCCCATCGGCCTGATCATGTTCGGGATCATGGGCAACGTGGTCGACGACGACGAGGCGTACGCCATCGTCCGCCGGTTCGTGGACGCGCTCGCCCCGGGCAGCTTCCTGGCCCTCAACGACGGCACCGGCAGCGTCGACAAGCAGGCGCGCGAGGAGGCCATCAGGATCGCCGTGGAGCGCGGCTCGACCCCCTACATCGACCGTTCGCCCGAGCAGCTCGCCGAGTTCTTCACCGGCCTGGAACTCCTCGAACCGGGCATCGTGTCCACGTCCCGGTGGCGGCCCGAGGCCACCCCGTTCGGCGCGCCGCCGGAGGTGGACGCCGCCTGCGGTCTCGGCCGCAAACCGTGATCCTCCGCGGACGTGTCGGATCCGGCCCCGCGCCGATCGTCTAGGAGGTGACAACGGCCGAACGCCCCCGCACGGGGCCGGAGGGAGCACCTCATGGACCTGACGATGAACACGATCGACATCGTGGTGTCCGACATGGACGCCGCCGTCGCCTTCTACCGCCGCCTCGGCATCGAGTTCAAGGTGGACTCCGCCCACCCCGACCACGCGGACTGCGACCTGCCCGGCGGCCTGCACCTGATGCTCGACACCGAGGGCTTCCGCGGCCCCACGGTCGACGGCTGGACGAAGCCGTCCGGCGGCCCCCGCAACTTCCTCGCCTTCCAGGCCGCGACCCCGGCGGACGTGGACGCCAAGTACGCGGAACTGACCGAGGCGGGGTACACCGGAGCCAAGGAGCCGTGGGACGCGTTCTGGGGCATGCGGTACGCGACCGTCCTCGACCCGGACGGCAACGGCATCGACCTGTACGCGCCGCTGCCCGCGGGCTGAGCGGCGCCGAGCGAGCCGGCCGCCGAGCGAACGGAGGGAACGGGCGCCGATGAAATACGTGCTCATGTTCGTCGAGACCGAGGAGTACGCCAAGGAGCTGGCCGCCATGAGCGACGACGAGCGCCAGGCCGCCTACGAGCAGGTCGCGCAGTGGTTCGCCCGGCACGCCGCGCAGATCACCCACCACGGGCGGCTGCAGCCCGCGCACACGGCCACCACCATGCGGCTGGACGGGACGGAGCCGCTGCTCACCGACGGCCCGTTCGTCGAGGGCAAGGAGATCGTCAGCGGCTACGCCGAGCTGGAGGTCGCCGACCTGGACGAGGCCCTCGCCGTCGCCCGCGACTGGCCCGCCTGCCCGGTGATCGAGATCCGCCCGCTCACCTGACGGACGACCGCCGATGGACAGGGTGCACGACGAGCTGACCCGCGTGCTGCGCGAGCACGCGGGCCGGCTGACGGCCTGCCTGATCCGGACGCTCGGCGACTTCTCCGCCGCCGAGGACGTGATGCAGGACGCCGTCGAGACCGCGCTGAAGCGCTGGCCCGCCGAGGGCATACCGGACCATCCGGACGCCTGGCTGCTCACGACCGCCCGCCGCCGCGGCATCGACCTGCTGCGCCGCCAGGCCAACTACCGCGAGAAGCTGGCCCGGCTGCAGTGGCCGGTGCCGAGCGAGCCCGACGACCGGCTCAAGCTCGTCTTCACCTGCTGCCACCCGGCGCTGCCCGTGCCGGCCCAGGTCGCGCTCACCCTGCGCACGGTGTGCGGGCTGACGACCGAGCAGATCGCCGCCGCCTTCCTCGTCCCGGAGACGACCGTCGCGCAGCGCATCACCCGCGCCAAACGCAAGATCACCGACGCGGGCATCCCGTACCGGATCCCGCCGGACGGCGAGCTCCACGAGCGCCTGAACCAGGTCCTCGCCGTGGTGTACCTGCTGTTCAACGAGGGCTACCTGACGAGCGGAGGGGAGCGCCCGCACGCCCGCGACCTGGCGGACGACGCGCAATGGCTCGCGGAGAACCTCGCCTGGCTGATGCCGCGGCAGCCCGAGGTGCTGGGGCTGCTCGCGCTCATCCGGCTGCACCAGGCGCGCACCGCGGCCCGCTTCGACGCCGGCGGGCGGCTCGTCCTGCTCCGCGACCAGGACCGCGGGCGCTGGGACCACGCCGCCGTCAAGGAGGCGACCCGGCTGCTCGAACGCGCCGCCGCGATGCGCCGCCCCGGCCCCTACCAGATCCAGGCCGCGATCGTCGCGTGCCACGCGGAGGCCCCCACCTGGGACGACACCGACTGGACGCAGATCCTCGTCCTCTACGACATGCTGCTGAGCATGACGCGGACGCCGGTCGTCCGCCTGCACCGCGCCATCGCGCTCCGCTACGTCCGGGGCCCGCAGGCCGCCCTGGACGAACTGGACCCGCTCGCGCGCGCCCTGGACGGCCACCACCTCTACCACGCCACCCGCGCCGAACTCCTGCGCGACCTCGGCCGGCAGCGCGAGGCCCACACGGCCGACCGCCGTGCCCTCGCCCTCACCTCCAACCCGGCCCAGCAGGCCCTCATCACCGACCGCCTCGCCTGGACCTGAGCGGGCTCCGCGGACGGAGCGCCGGACGCCTCCGGGTACCGTTTCGCCGTATCCCGGCCACAGCCGGGCCGGTACCGGGACCGTCGCCTCGTCATCCAGTGAGCGCCTGTGCAGACCCTGATCATCGACAACTACGACTCGTTCACGCACAACCTCGTCCAGCACGTGGCGGAGGCGGGGTCCGAGCCCGTCGTCATGCGCAACGACGAGGCGGAGTGGAGCCCCGGCCTGCTGGAGCCGTTCGACAACGTCGTCATCTCGCCGGGCCCCGGCTCGCCGGAGCGCCGCGAGGACTTCGGGATCTGCGCGGACGTGATCAGGCACGCCCGGATCCCGCTGCTCGGGGTGTGCCTCGGCCACCAAGGGATCTGCCACGTGTTCGGGGGACGCGTCCGGCCCGCTCCGGAGGTCCGGCACGGGCTGTCGTCGTGGGTCGAGCACACGGGCGCCGACCTGTTCGACGGGGTGCCGTCGCCGTTCTCGGCGGTGCGGTACCACTCGCTGGCCGTGGACGGGCTGCCGCCGGTGCTGGAGCCGGTGGCGTGGACGTCCGACGGGGTGCTGATGGGCGTCCGGCACAGGCGGCGGCCGATCTGGGGCGTCCAGTTCCACCCCGAATCGGTGTGCACGGATCACGGGCGCCGCATCATCGCGAACTTCCTGGCGCAGAGCGCCCGCGCCGAGGTGGAACCCCGCCGCGCCCCGGCCGTGGCGCGCGGCGAAGCCGCGGCGGGGACGGGGCCGAAGTCCTTCAAGGTGATCGCGCGGCGCCTCGGCGCCCCGGCGGTGGCCGAGGACGTCTTCGGCGCGCTGTTCGCCTCGTCCGACCGGGCGTTCTGGCTGGACAGCAGCCGGACCGGCGAGCACGGCGGGCGGTTCTCGTTCATGGGCGACGCCGGCGGCCCGCTGGCGCGGTCCGTCTTCTTCGACGTGGAGACGGGCGAGCTGACCGTCGAGTCGGCGAGCGGGCGGACGCGGATCGAGCGCGCGTCCTTCTTCGACTGGATCGACGCCGACGTGCGCGCGCACGCCGCGGAGGTCCCGGACGTGCCGTTCGGGTTCACCCTGGGCTGGGTGGGATATCTCGGCTATGAGCTGAAGGCCGAGACCGGCGGCGCCAGGGCGCACCGCTCCCCGCACCCCGACGCCGCCATGATCTTCGCCGACCGGGCCGTGGCGTTCGACCACGCGGACGGATCCGTCCACCTCATGGCGCTGTGCCGGGTCGGGGACGAGCGGGACGCGCTGGCCTGGCTCGACGGTACGGAGGCGCGCCTGGCCGCCTTGCCCGTCCCCGCCGCGCCCGCCCCGCGCACCGGGGCGCCGGCGCCGGCGCTGCGGCACGGGCGCGCACGCTACCTCGACAAGATCGCGGAATGCCGGCGGGAGATCGTCGCCGGGGAGACCTACGAGGTGTGCCTCACCAACATGCTGACGGCGCGGGTGCGCGCCGACCCGTGGGACCTCTACCGGCGGCTGCGGCGGAGCGACCCGGTGCCGTTCGGCGCCCTGCTGCGGTTCGGCGACCTGTCGGTGCTGAGCTCCTCTCCCGAGCGCTTCCTGCGGGTGACGGCGGACGGGCAGGCCGAGTCGAAGCCGATCAAGGGGACCCGGCCGCGCTCGCCCGACCCGGCCGCGGACCGGCGGCTGCGCGAGGAGCTCGCGCGCAGCGCCAAGGACCGCGCCGAGAACCTCATGATCGTCGACCTCGTCCGGCACGATCTCGGGGGAGTCGCCGAGACCGGGTCGGTCGCCGCCGGCCCGGTCTTCGACGTGGAGAGCTACACGACCGTCCACCAGCTGGTGAGCACCGTGCGGGCCAGGCTCCGCCCGGACGTCTCGGCGGTGGGGTGCGTGCGGGCGGCGTTCCCGGGCGGCTCGATGACGGGGGCTCCGAAGATCCGCACCATGCGGATCATCGACCGCCTGGAGGAGGGGCCGCGCGGCGTGTACTCGGGGGCCATCGGGTACTTCTCGCTGTCCGGCGCGGCCGACTTCAGCATCGTGATCCGCACGGCCGTCGCCTCGGCGTCCACCGGGCGCGTCGAGTTCGGCATCGGCGGCGCCATCACCGCGCTGTCCGACCCGGCCGCCGAGTTCGAGGAGACCGCGGTCAAGGCCGCGCCGCTGCTCCGGCTGCTCGGCGCCCCCTTCCCCGATCTCCCGGACGGTCCGGTCTCCGAAGCGGCTCTGGTGAGCGAGGTCTGAGACGGCGCGCTGGGCCGCGGTTCACACCGGACTGCGATCGCGAGGCCGGCCGCGGCGGCGTTGACAGGCGGCCGCGTCCGCTGTAAGCCGAGGAAGGGGCGGGGCGGGAGCGCGAGACCGCCCCGCCCCTTCCGTGTCACTCGCCGTCGCAGGCGGGAGTGACGGTCTCCGGCGAACCGGTGCCGATGAACCCGAACGTGGCGGTGGCCCCGGGCGCCAGCGCGCCGTTCCAGGACTCGTTCGCCGCGGTGACCGCCGCGCCGTCCTGGGTCACCTCGGCGCCCCAGAACTGGGAGACGGCCTGGCCGCCGCCGAACGTCCAGGACACCTTCCACGCCGTGATCGCCGCCGAGCCGGTGTTCTCGACGGTGACCTCGCCCTGGAAACCGCCTCCCCACGACCCGGTCGTCTTGTAGGCGGCTGTGCAGCCGCCGTCGGACGGGGGAGGAGTGGTGGGAGGCTCGCTGGTCGGAGGCTCGGTCGTGGGCGGGTCGCTGGTGACCGGCGGAGTCGTCGGCGTGGTGTCGGAGGTGTCGCCGTAGATGATGCCCCGCCCGTTGGTGCCCAGGTAGACACGCCCGTAGATACGGGGATCACCGGTCAGCGCCTCGCCGGCGTTGCCGTACTGGTGCTGGTCGTCGTTGATGCGCGTCCAGTGCGCGCCGGCGTCGTTCGACCGGAACAGCCCCGTGGTGCCGTCGACCGTCCCGACCAGGTAGACCGCGGGGTAGTCCGCCCCGGGGGCGGCCTTCCCGAACCCGACGTTGACCGCCTTGGAGATGCTCGCCGCCTTGGTGAAGCTCGCGCCCGAGTCGGTCGAATGGAACAGGCCGGTGTCGCCCGCGAGCCAGATGTCGCCCTCCTCGCCGGGGACGGCCTTGAAGTGGACGCTGCTGGACGGCAGCCCGGACGCCGCCGTCGCCGAGAACGACTGCCCGCCGTTCGTGCTGACGTAGAACCTGCCTCCGGAGAAGGCGTAGAACTTGCTCGCGTTCACCCGGTCGGATTCGACGATCGCGTTCGCGGGCACACCGGACGACTGGCTCCAGGAGTTCCCGAACCCGACCGAGTAGACGACCTGCCGGCCGCTGTCGCCGGGCGCCCACACGAACCGGCTCCCGTCCGCCGCCGCGGCGACGGTGCCGCCGTTGTCGACACCGCCGGGCTCGGTGCCCTGGAACCAGTTGGCCCCGCCATCGGTCGAGAACGCGACATGGCTGTCGTTCGGGCGGTCGGAGTCGGTGAAATTGCCCGCCCGCACCATGACGCTCGGATCGGCCTCGGCGTAGTCGAGACTGGTCGTGCTGGTGAAGACGGGCTGGGTGAACATCGCCGCCGGGACGGACCCGAGATCGGTGTGCCGGAACCCGCCGATGTCGCCGAGCCCGCTGACCAGCGGCGCCCCGGACGGCGGGCTGATCAGGTCGAGGACCGCGGTCTCCTCCAGCCCCTTCACCATCGGCTTGATCGTGATCTGGTCGCCGGCGTCCCACCGGGTGAGGTTCTCGGTGCCGTAGATCGTCGCGCCCGTCCCGTACATCAGCCGGTCGGAGTCGAACGGGTCGATCTCCACCGACTCGTTCATCCAGCCGAGCTTCGGGGTCACCTCGGGCGGCGACGGGTCGGTGCCGAACGTCAGCCACGGAACGCCGGAGATGTCCTGTGTGTAGCGGAAACTGCGGTTCGGATAGCTCGTCCAGTCCCAGATGCGGGTCCAGGACGCGCCGCCGTCGGTGCTCCGCCACATGATCATGTCGGGCCACCAGGACACCTGCGTGGCCACCATCAGCGTCCCGGGATGCCGCCGGTCGATCGTCAGCCCGCTGTAACCGAAGTAGTCGTCGGAACTGCTCGACGGGATCGGGCTGATCTGCGTCCACGCGCCCGACTGGGTGTCGAGCTTCCATACGTCGCCCTTGGCGCCGCTGTACGGGCCGGCCGTGTCGCTCGTGGCGATGTAGAGCACGTGGCCGGCGGCGTCCAGCACGCCCTTGTGGGCGATGTAGCCGGTGGGCTGCCCGGGCACGGACTGCCACGTCGCGCCCGCGTCCGTGCTCCGGTAGACGGTGTTCTCCTTGTCGGCCACGCCCACGTAGATGGTCTTGCTCGGGCTGCCGGCCGTCCCGCTGCTCTCGTCGAACGTCACCCACACGACGCCGGGCCGGTGGCTGCCGTAGCCGGTGCCGTCGCCCGGGTCGTCGGAGTAGTCGCCGGGATTGGTGAAGCTGTTCACCTTCGCCCACGTCGCACCGCGGTCGGTGCTCCGCCACAGCCCGTGCCCCTCGGGCGTCCCCAGGTAGAGGACCCGGTTGTCGTTCGGATCGACCGCGAGCCGCTCGCCCATGCCGCGCCCCGGCATGTTCCCGCCGAGCTTGAACGGCAGTTCCGCCGCCTGCCACGTCTTGCCCCGATCGGCCGATCGCAGCACCGCGCCGTTGTTGGGGTCCCAGTCATTGGTGTACATGCCGACGGCCGCGTACACGCGGTCCGCGTCCACCGGGTCGGCGGCCAGGCTGATGACGCCGTTGTACCCCCACTTGTCCCAGCCGACCCAGTCCAGCAGCGGCACCCATTGCCTCCCCGACTGGTCCCACCGGTAGGCGCCGCCTATGTCCGTGCGGGCATAGATGAGGTTCTTCTCCTTGCGGCTGAAGACGATGCCGGGCACGAACCCGCCCCCGTCGATCCGCACGTTCTTCCACGTGTACGTCTCGGCCGCGGCCGCGGGACGGACCGCGACGGCGGCCACCACCGCCACCGTCGAGGCGACCAGCGCCAGCGCCGCCGCCACGGCCGCCGCGGCGCCGGCGAGCGATCTCCGTGTGGCCATGAACCCTCCTTGTGATCCCGGTGCCCTGGAGGCTGGTCGAAGCGCTTCGATTCGTCAACGCTCTTCCTCGCCCCTCAGCCGGCGACCTCCTCACCTGCGTAAACGGAGGGCTGGACGTGAAAACCCGGGAAAAGTGCGCGCGGCCACCGCCGGCCCTTCGGGCGGGTCGGCGGTGGCCGGCGCCGTATCGGCCGCCTGTGCCGGTCAGCTGAAGGTGAACCAGTTGATGTTGACGAAGTCGGCCGGCTGGCCGCTGGAGAAGGTGATGTAGACGGTGTGCCTGCCGGTCACGCCCGACATGTTGGCGGGCACCGTCCGCCAGCTCTGCCAGCCGCCGGTGTTGGCGATGGCGAACTCGCCCATCACCTGGCCGGTCGGGCTGTCCAGCCTGACCTGCACCAGGCCGCTGACCCCGCCCGGCGCGCCGGAGGCGACGCGGGCCTTGAACTGGGTCGCCGGGGTGCCGCCGAAGTCGACGTTGTCGTAGCGGAGCCAGTCGCCGTTGCCGATGTAGCCGACGTTCTGGCCGCCCCCGCTGTCGGTCGTGCTCTCGACCTGCGTGCCCGACTGGGCCTGGTAGTTCTCCGCCTGGATGGTCGAGCGGGCGTCGACCGTGTCGCCCGTCGGGGGCGGGGTGGTGGAGCCGCCGCCGTCACCGCTCTGCCAGACCGCCACGTAGTCGACGACCATGGGCCGTCCCGAGACGGTGTCCCCGGTGGGGGTGCCGAAGCCGGCGACGCCGTTCGGGAAGCCGCCGCCCATGGCCACGTTGAGCAGCAGGAAGTAGCCGGAGTGCCCGGTCATGTTCGCCCATGTGGTCGCGTCGAGCTGGTTCTGGCTGATGCTGTGGAACTGCTGTCCGTCCACGTACCAGCGGAGCTGGTTGGGGCTGACGCTGCGGTCCCACTCGAAGCGGTAGGTGTGCATCGCCGACTGGCAGGACGAGCCCGGGCAGGCGCGGTTCGCGCCGATCCCGTTGGTCTCGTTGCACGCGCCGCCGGGGTTGGTGCCGCAGTGCAGGACGCCCCAGACGGAGTTGATCCCGTTGACGTTCTCCATGATGTCGAACTCGCCGATCGCCGGCCAGTTCTGGTAGTTGCCCCGGTACGGGGAGCCCAGGGCCCAGAACGCGGGCCAGTAGCCGAGGGCCTGGTTGCCGGTGACGTTCGGCATCTGGATGCGCCCCTCGATGCGCAGGACGCGGCCGTCGGCGGGCTTGAAGTTCGTCCGCTGGGTCTCGATGCGGGCCGACGTCCACTCGCCCGAGGAGCTCTTGACCGGGGTGATCCGCAGGTTGCCGCCGCCGTCCAGGCTGACGTTGGCCGGGTCGGAGGTGTAGCGCTGGATCTCTCCGGTGCCCCAGTTGCCCGGGCCTCCTGGATAGCCGTGGCCGGTGTCGATGATCCAGTTCGCGGACGAGGGGAGCGAGCCGGCCGGGCCGTTGAAGTCGTCGCTCCAGACCAGGCTCCAGCCCGAGGGGGGCGGCGGGACGGAGGCGCCGGCGGTCGGCGAGATCACGGCGGTGGCGACCGCCGCCGGGAGCGCGGCGGCGACCACGGCGAGAACGCACCTGCGCCAGAGGCGGGGACGTCTCGATGGGGTCATGGGGGGACCTCCAGAGTGGGGTGGAGCAAGCGCGGGGTGCCTGCCCTCTGGTGCGGCCAATGTCGCCCGTCCGGACCGGTCCGTCAAGAGGTGAGAGAGCGCTCTCATAACGTTGTGCGTATGTGATGTTCGCTCTGACCAGGAAGTATAGCTGGCATAACCTCTGTGAAAGAGCAGTTCTGAGATCGCTCTCTTGACAGGTACCGGGGTCGGGGCCATCCTCTGCGAGAGCGCTCTCTCGACCGAGATCCGGGTCGCATCCCGACACCACCCCCCGAGGACAGCCATGCTCAGATCCCATCGCCGTCTCGCGTCCGGCCTCGTCTCGGCCGCCGTCCTGGCGCTCGGCCTCTCCGCCTGCGGCGGAGACGGCGGGTCCGGCTCGGACTCGACGGTCACGCTGACCGTCGACACCTTCAGCACCTTCGGCTACGAGGAGCTGTTCAAGCAGTACGAGGCCGACCACCCCGGCATCAAGATCAAGCACCGGAACGTGGTGCAGCTCGACGAGTACCTGCCCCGCCTGGAGCAGTGGATCGCCGCGGGCAGCGGCGCCGGCGACGTCGTCGCCATCGAGGAGGGGATCCTCACCAAGTTCATGGCCCACCCCGACAAGTTCGTGAACCTGCTCGACTACGGGGCGGGCTCGCTGCAGGGCAACTTCCTGGACTGGAAGTGGAAGCAGGCGCTCACCCCCGACGGGAAGTACCTGGTCGGACTCGGCACCGACATCGGCGGCCTGGCCATGTGCTACCGCACCGACCTGTTCAAGAAGGCGGGCCTGCCGACCGACCGGGACAAGGTCGGCAAGCTCTGGCCGACCTGGGACGACTACATCGCGACCGGCAAGAAGTACGCCGGCGCGGTGAAGGACTCCAAGTTCGTCGACGGCTCGGTGAACCTCTACAACACGATCCTCGCGCAGGCCGCGAGCCAGAGCGTCGGCTACACGTTCTTCGACCCGTCCGGCAAGCTCGTCGCGGGCAGCAACCCCGCGGTCAAGAGCGCCTGGGACACCACCCTGAAGATCCAGCAGGCCGGGCTGTCCGCGGGCCTGAAGTCGTTCGAGCCGAGCTGGGGCTCCGGCTTCAAGCAGGCCAAGTTCGCGACGATCGCGTGCCCGTCCTGGATGCTCGGCGTCATCAAGGAGAACGCCGGCGCGGGCGCGGCGGGCAAGTGGGACGTCGCCGCGATCCCGGGAGGCTCGGGCAGCCGCGGCGGCTCGTTCCTGGCGGTGCCGAAGCAGAGCAAGCACGCCGAGCAGGCGGCCGAGCTGGCCAAGTACCTCACCAGCGTGAACAGCCAGATCGTCGCGTTCAAGGCGCGCAACAACCTGCCGTCGTCGCCGCAGGCGCTGGACGACCCGGCGGTGAAGTCGTTCAAGAACGAGTACTTCAGCGACGCGCCGGTCGGGGAGATCTACGCCGCCGGAGCGAAGGCGGTCAAGCCGCTCTACCTCGGCGCCGACAACAACCCGGTCGGGCAGCGCTTCGAGGACGCGCTCCTCGCGCTGGAGCAGGGCCGGCTCGCGCCCGGCGCGGCATGGAAGAAGGCCCTCGCCGACGCCGAACGTGAAGCTCGATGACGATCTCGATCGGTTCCCGTACGGGGCCCCGGGCGGCCGGTCCGCCCGGGCCCCCGGCGCCGCGCCGCCGGGCGCGCACCGTGCTCGCCCGGTGGGATGTGAAGTTCTCGCCCTACCTGTTCGTCTCGCCGTACTACCTGCTGTTCTTCCTGTTCGGGCTGTTCCCGATGGGATACACGGTCTGGGTGGCGATGCACGACTGGGAGCTGCTCGGCGCCCACGAGTTCATCGGTTTCGAGAACTTCCGGCTCGTCCTGGCGGACCCGCAGTTCTGGAACTCCGTCCGCAACACCCTCGCGATGTTCGTCATCGCCACCGTCCCGCAGCTGCTGCTCGCGCTGGTGCTGGCGAACGCGCTCAACCAGCGGATGCGCGCCCGGACGCTCGTCCGGATGGGCGTGCTCGTCCCGATGATCACCTCGATCGCCGCGGTGGCGATCGTGTTCAGCCAGCTGTTCAGCCGTGACTTCGGCCTGGTCAACTGGGTGCTCGGCTGGTTCGGGCCGGAGCACCTCGACTGGGCGGCGCGGCGCTGGACGTCCTGGCTGGCGATCTCGGTGATGGTCGACTGGCGGTGGACGGGCTACAACGCGCTGATCTACCTGGCCGCGATGCAGTCGATCCCGCGCGACCTGTACGAGGCGGCGGCGATCGACGGGGCGTCCCGCGCCCGCCAGTTCTGGACGATCACGCTGCCGATGCTGCGGCCGACCATCATCTTCACCGCGATCGTCTCCACGATCGGCGGGTTCCAGCTGTTCACCGAGCCGCTGCTGTTCGGCAACGGCGACATGGCCGGCGGATCGCTGCGGCAGTTCCAGACGGTCACCATGTACATGTTCGAGAACGCGTTCCGGCGGTTCGACTACGGCTACGCGTCCGCCGTCTCCTGGATGCTCTTCATGCTCATCCTCGCCGGGTCCCTCCTCAACTTCGCCTGGTTGCGGCGCGTGGGAGGCGGCGCCAAATGATGATCGTCAGGACGCCGGGCAGGCCCCGGCGGAGGCGCGGCGGTTCCGTCGCCGCTCTGTGGGACGCCGGCCCGCTCACCCGGGTCACGCTGCTCGCGACGATCGTGCTGTCGCTGTTCCCCATCTACTGGATGTTCGTCGTCGCGACCCGCACCAACGACGTCGTCGGCGCGACGCCGCCGCCGCTCACGCCGGGCGGCGAGCTGGGCCGCAACCTGTCCCGGCTGTTCGGCAACGAGCAGGCGCACTTCACGCTCGGGCTGGTCAACTCGGCCATCGCCGCCTCGACCGTCACCGTCTCCACGCTGCTGTTCGCCTCGCTGGCCGGCTTCGCGTTCGCCAAGCTGCGCTTCCGCGGGCGCGGGGCGCTCCTGCTGGTCATGCTGGCGACGATGATGGTGCCGGTCCAGATGGGCATCATCCCGCTCTACATGCTGATGGCCGAGATCGGCTGGACGGGGAAGCTCCAGGCCGTCATCGTGCCGTTCCTGGTCACCGGCTTCGGCGTGTTCATGATGCGGCAGTACACGATGCAGGCCGTCCCGGACGAGCTCATCGAGAGCGCCCGCATCGACGGCTGCTCGACGTTCCGCATCTACTGGAGCGTCGTCCTGCCGGTGCTGCGGCCCGCGATGGCCGTCCTCGGGCTGTTCACGTTCATGCAGACCTGGAACGAGTTCATCTGGCCGCTGGCCGTCCTCAACCCCGACAACCCGACCGTCCAGTACTCCCTCAACCTGCTCAACGGCGCCTACTACACCGACTACTCGCTGATGTTCACCGGCACCGCCGTGGCGACGCTCCCGCTGCTGGCCGTCTTCGTGCTGTTCGGACGCCAGATCATCAGCGGGATCATGGACGGCGCTCTCAAGGCATGACGAGCCGCCCGCGCAGCCGCCGTCCGACGCGCCACCCTTCACCAGCGGAGAGACCAGCCGAAACGATGACCGCCACGACGCTCCGTACCGACGACCGGCCCCTCACCTTCCCGCCCGGCTTCGCCTGGGGAGCCGCCACCGCCGCCTACCAGATCGAGGGCGCCGTACGCGACGACGGGCGCGGCCCCTCGATCTGGGACACCTTCTGCCGCGTCCCCGGCAAGGTCGCCGGCGGGCACACCGGCGACGTGGCCTGCGACCACTACCACCGCTTCCGCGACGACGTCCGGCTGATGGCCGACCTCGGGCTGGACGTCTACCGGTTCTCGGTGGCCTGGCCGCGGGTGCAGCCCGACGGCTCCGGCCCGGTCGACCCGCGCGGCATCGGCTTCTACGACCGGCTGGTCGACGCGCTGCTCGACGCGGGGATCACGCCGTACGCCACCCTCTACCACTGGGACCTGCCGCAGGCGCTGGAGGACCGCGGCGGCTGGACGTCCCGCGACACCGCGCTGCGCTTCGCCGACTACGCCGGCTTCGTGCACGCCCGCCTCGCCGACCGCGTCGACACCTGGACGACGATCAACGAGCCGTGGGTCGCCGCGTACCTCGGCTACGGGGCGGGCGTGCACGCCCCCGGCCGGACCAGCGCCGCCGACGCCTTCCGCGCCGCGCACCACCTGCTCCTCGCGCACGGGCTGGCCGCCCGGCGGCTGCGCGCCGCCGGCGCCGGGAGCGTCTCGCTGACCCTCAACCTCGCGCCGGTCGTCGCGTCCGGCTCCGCGGAGCCGGACGCCGCCGCGGCCGGCCTCGTGGACGCGATGCTCAACCGGCAGTTCCTCGACCCGGTGCTGCGCGGCGAGTACGCCGGGCCGGTGCTGGCGGCGGCGTCCCGCCACGGGGGGCTCGACCACGTCCGCGGCGACGACCTGGAGGTGATCTCCGAGCCGATCGACTCACTCGGCATCAACTACTACAACCCGACCTACGTGGCGGCCGCCCCCGGCACCCCGCCGAACCCCGCCTACCCCGGCTCGGCGGGCATCGCGTTCCCGCCGGCCGGGCCGCCGCACACCGCGATGGGCTGGCCGATCGTCCCGGCCGGCCTGGGCGACCTGCTGATCCGGCTCAGCCGCGACTACCCGGGTGTGCCGCTCGTCGTCACCGAGAACGGCGCCGCGTTCGACGACGTCCCGGACGCGGACGGGCGGGTGCGCGACGACGCCCGGATCCGCTACCTGGACGCGCACCTGCGCGCCGCGCACGCCGCGCTCACCGCCGGTGCGGACCTGCGCGGATATCTCGTATGGTCGTTCCTGGACAATTTCGAATGGGCCGAGGGTTACGGCAAGAGGTTCGGCATCGTCTACGTCGACTACGCCGACCAGCGCCGGCTGCCGAAGGACAGCGCGCAGTGGTTCCGTGACGTCATCGCCCGCAACGGGCTCGGGGGAGAGGCGGAGTGAAACGTCCCACGCTGGAGGCCGTGGCGGCCAGGGCGGGGGTCTCCCGCGCCACGGTGTCGCGCGTGGTCAACGGCTCGTCCACGGTCAACCCGGAGATCCGCGCGGCCGTGGAGCGCGCCGTCGAGGAGCTCGGCTACGTCCCGAACTCGGCGGCGCGCAGCCTGGTGACCCAGCGCACCGGGTCCATCGGCCTGGTCGTCTCCGAGCCGCCCGCCCGCGTCTTCTCCGACGACCCGTTCTTCTCCCAGGTCATCCGTACGGTGAGCCAGGAGCTGGAGGCCGCCGACAAGCAGGTCGTGCTCATGATGCCGTCCTCGCCCGCCGGCCAGGCCAGGGTCGAGCGGTACGTCGCGGGCGGCCACGTGGACGGGGTCATCCTGCTCTCCCTGCACGGCTCGGACCCTCTCCCGGCCGCGCTGATCCGGACGGGCGTCCCCGTGGTGTCGCACGGCCGCCCCGTCTCCACCGCGCGCCCGCCGTACTGCGACGTCGACAACGTCGGCGGCGCGCGCACCGCGGTGGAGCACCTGCTGTCCAGGGGCCGCCGCCGCATCGCCACCATCACCGGCCCGCTCGACATGTCCGCCGGGCTGGACCGCCTGGCCGGCTACCGGGAGACGCTCTCCGGCACCGGCCGCCGCTCCCTGGCCGCCATGGGCGACTTCACCCGCGAGTCGGGCGCGGCCGCGATGCGGCAGCTCCTTGAGGACGACCCCGGTCTCGACGCGGTGTTCGCCGCGAGCGACCTGATGGCGATCGGCGCCGTGTACACGCTGCGGAAGGCGGGCCGCCGCGTCCCCGACGACGTCGCCGTCGTCGGTTTCGACGACATCGACGCGGCCCGCTTCACCGACCCGCCCCTGACCACGGTCCGCCAGCCGATCGACGACGTGGCCCGGACCATCGTCCGCCTGCTCCTGGCGGGCGTCGACGACCGGGCCGAGCCGGTGATCTTCCCGACCGAGCTGATCGCCCGCGACTCCACCTGACGCCGCCGCCCGGCATCAGTGCCGCCCGATGCCGGCGCCGGTGTGGCCGGAAGAGGCCAGAATGCCATTCCGTGGCCGCGGCATAAAGTGCCGCATTTCTGGAAATATTCTTTACCGGATGGTGGTCCGTTCAGTCGCCGGAGGCGGCCGGCGCGTCGTCATCGTGTTCTTCCATGAGGTCGAAGAACCGCCGGATCGCCGCGGCCCGATCACCGCCGTCGGCGTTGGTGATCTCCATGCTGCCGCGCCCGGGGATCTTGACGACGATCTTGCGGTCCGGGGCGCGGCGCACCCATTCCCGCAGGAAACGGCCGAGCGATACCAGTACCGGGGAGCTGCCCACGGCCAGCATGATCGCGCCCACCGCCGCCGGATCGAACCCCTTGCCGGAATCGGCCGCCGAACTCCGCCGCGGCTCGATTTTGACATCGAATGCACGCAGTTCCGTGCGAAGTTGGGTCTCCAATCGATCGACCTGAATAGGGTCGCCCTCGATACCGATCGAAACCGTCGTCGTCATTGGCGCGATGATACACTACGGCGCTTATAGCGGGAAGTGCGGTGCGCAAGGGGGTTGAATGGCCGGGCTGCGTCGTGCGCTCCTGTTCGTCACGGACGACTACGCGGACCCGGAATTCGGTCGTCTGCTCGCCCCCGCGGTCGACGCCGAGCGGCTGTCCGAGGTGCTCGCCGATCCGCGCATCGGCGCCTTCGAAGTGAAGAAACTGCGCAACGAGCCCGCCAGTGCCGTGCTGGAGGAGATCGACGACTTCTTCGCCGACCGCGACCCCGACGACCTGCTGCTGCTCTATTTCTCCGGGCACGGCGACAAGGACGCCGACGGCGAGCTGCACTTCGCGATGACCAACACCCGAAAGTCCCGGCTGGTCTCCACCGGCGTGCCGGCCTCGACGGTGCGCAAGATCATCGATGCGAGCGGCTCGCAGAGCGTCCTCGTGTGGCTGGACTGCTGCGTCAGCGGCGCGTTCCCCGAGGGGCTGAGCCCCAAGGGGGAGCCCGGTGACGGCGTCGCCGGGCAGCTCGACCCCGGGCGCGGCTGCTACGTGATGACCGCGGCCACGTCGGTCCAGACCGCCTTCGAGGACGCCACCGACGAGGACGCGCCCTACTCGGTGTTCACCGACGTGATCATCACCGGGCTCGGCACCGGCCAGGCCGACCTCGACGCCGACGGCAGGATCACCGCCGCGGAGCTGTTCGACTACGTGCGCGCCGAGATGCGCAGGCGCGACGCCCGGCAGACCCCGACCAAGAGCCACCGCGGCACCGAGGAGCCCGTGGTCGCCTGGAACCGCCACCTCGCGGAGCTCCCGGCGGACGTGCCGGCCGAACTGCGCGCCGTGCTCCTGCGCGGGACGCCGCAGCAGCAGCGCGACGCCCTTCGCGACCTCGCCCTGAAGGCGAGGCGCGGCGGCGACGCGACCGTCCTGGAGCTGCTGACGGGGTCGCCGAGCGCCGCCCTGGCGGGCCTGGCGGCGGAGGTCGTCGCCGAGGTCGACGCCGAGCTGCGGGCCCGCGGCATGGACGACGAGGCGGTGCTGGAGGCGGCGCGCGCCGACTACCTGCGCTGGGTCGTCGCCACCCACGACCACCTCCAGATCACCGGCCTGCACCGGGCCGGCGGCACGGTGGAGATCCCGCTGGAGCGCATGTACGTCGCGCTGCGCGTCGACCCCACCAGCCCCACCGAGCGCGCCGCCGCGCACGAGATGCTGGTGCGCGACCTCGAGCAGCGGGTGCGGCTGGCCGACCTCACCCCGGAAGAGGAGGAGCGGCTGTGGTGGAAGGCCCACACTGAGCTGCCGGTGGCCGACCACATCGCCACCGGGGCGCGGCTCAACACGCCCCTGCTCAACATCGGCGAGGTCTGCCGGACGCGCACGCCGGTGGTCGTCCTCGGCGACCCGGGCAGCGGCAAGACGACGATGGCGCGGTGGCTGGCCATCATGCACGCCCGGGCCATGCTGGACGGCGCCGACGAGGTGACCGTGCCGGTCGGCAAGATCGACGCCGCCCGGGCCGACTCCGACGCCGGCTTCCGGCTGGGCCGGCCGCTGCTGCCCGTGCTGGCCAGGGTCGCCGAGTTCGCCGAGCGGATCGACGCCGGCGGCGAGGGCGCGCCGAGCGTCCTGGACTTCCTCGCCGAGCACTCCTGGTTCGGGTCCCGCCCGGTGTGGAGCCGCGACGTCGCCGGGCACCGGACCGGCGACCCCGTCCCGGCGCCGATCCGCCGCGAGCTCCTGCGGCGCGCCGTCGCCGAGGGACGCGCCCTGATCGTCCTCGACGGCCTCGACGAGATCGCCGACCCGGCCGCGCGGGTCAGGGTGTCGGAGGCGGTCACCGAGTTCGTCCGCGCCGCCTCCCGCGAGGGCAGCCGGCTGTTCATCACCAGCCGGATCGCCGGGTACCACCTCCGGCCGCTGCCGGCGTCGCTGACCCACGTCACGATCGAGCGGCTCACCGACGAGTCGATGCGGGTGTTCTTCCACGCCTGGATGCGCGAGGTGGACCGGCAGATCCGCGGGGCGGACGCCCGTACCGGCGATGACACCGGCGATGACACCGGCGATGACACCGGCGACGAGACCGGCGCCGACGAGGCCGCCCGGCGCGCCGACCACCTGCTGGAGCTGCTGCACCGGCCGGACGGCCGCTACGTCCACGAGCTGGCGACCAATCCGCTGCTGGCGAGCACGATCGCGACGATCTACGAGGCCGAGGACGGCTCGCTGCCCCGGCAGCGGGTGGAGGTCTACCAGAAGGCGGTCGACCGGCTCGTCGCGGTCTGGTACGAGCGGATGTCCGCCGCGGACGTGGCGCGGCTCACCGAGCACATGTTCGCCGTCCTGCGCAGCGTCGCCTACCACGTCCACACCCGCAAGCCGACCGGGGTGATCGCGGAACCGGAGTTCCGCGACCTGTTCCGCACCGAGCTGGCCCGGCTGCGCCCCGACTCGGTCGAGGAGATGCTGGAGACGCTGCTGCGCGCCATGCGCGACGAGGTCGGGCTGCTCGCCTCCAGCGCGCCCGGCGCCTACCGCTTCTCCCACCAGACCTTCCAGGAGTTCCTCGCCGCGCAGTACCTCCTCGACCAGCCCGCCGCGCGGGTGCTGGGGCATCTCGGGGACCCGCGCTGGCGCGAACCGATCCTGATGCTGCTCGGCCTGGTCAACTGGCGGCACCCGAGCCGGCTGCCGGGCCTGGTCGAGGCGATGCTCGCCGAGGGCGGCGCGCTCGGCGAGCGGTTCCCGGAGTCGGCGCTGCTGCTGGCCGACGCGTTCGCGGAGATGGCGGACGCCGCGCCCGGCCCGATCCGCACCGTGCTCGGCAGCCTGCTGCGCAGCCACCGGGTGCTGTCGACCGGCGGCCGGCTGCCGCACGTCCGCGAGCTGATCGAGGGGGCGGTCGCCGGGCTGCGCCGCGGCGAGCACGGCCCGGTCGTCGACGAGGTCCTGACCGAGACGCTGCGCCGGCCGCCGGACGACACGGTGCTGGCCTGCACCACCGCCAGGATGGTCACCGCGCTGGAGATCCACGAGCCGGGCGTGGTCGCCGCGCTCGCCGAAGCCGCCGCCCGCTGGGACGACGCCGGCCTCGGCCACCCGATCGCCGAGGCGCTGGGCGTCGCGGCGGCGCGCGCGGCCGACGCCGGCTCCGCCGCGGCGCTGCTGCCGCACAACCGCGTCCGCGCCGTGCTGCGCCGCAACCCGGACCTCGTGACCCGCATCGCCGGGGACCCGCGCTGGGGCGCGGTGCTGCTGGCCCTGTTCGGCGGCGTCCTCGACCTGGCCACGCGCGAGGACCTGCACCAGTACATCCGCATGGCCAACTACCTCCAGCTCGACGAGGAGGTGCGCGCGGGCTTCCTGCCCGTCTTCACCAGGCGGTGGGGCAGGGACGACCCCATCTACGCCATCGCGGTGCACCTGGACGTGAAGGGCATGGCCGACCGCAAGCGCCACGCGCGGCCGCCCGAGCTGAGCGCCGACGCGATCGTGCGCGACTCCCCGTTCGCCGGCGACTTCCTCGCCGCGCTGGCCCGCGACGACTTCGCGGGACTGCTCGACACGCTGCGGTCCCGCGTCCGGGACGGCGACCTCCGGTACCGCGGCGACGCGCTCCTCGCGCTCTGGGCGGCGGGCGCCGACATCGACGAACGGCTCGCCGCCGACCCCGAGGCGGCCGGCGCCGTCCGGCAGCGCATCGGCGCGCTGGCGGTCACGCTGCGAGACGGCGTCCTGCGCGCCGGGCAGCGCGCCGAGCGGGACCTGCAGGCGGCCGCGGTCTCCGGACGGCTCGACGCCGGGAGCTGGGGCCGGCTGGCGGAGGCCGTCACCGCCGTGCTCCTGCGGGCGGGCGCCGAACCGCTGCGGCTGGACTCCGACGAGCTCCCGCCGGAGCACCGGCGCCGCGCGATGGTCGAGGACCTCTTCCACCGCTTCGCCGGCTGGGGCGACAACGCCCTCCTCGACGCCGCGAAGTTCGCCGACGCCCACAAAGGCCGGACGGACGCGGTGATCACGGCGCTCAACGACGCCGGGTCGGCGCGGCACGCCGACTACGGCCTGTACCGGTACTGGTGGCCCGCCGACCGCCTGGCCTTCCCCCGGCACGACCCGCTCGACATCCCGGTCGGCGTCCTCGACATGCTGTCCCGGGTGCCGAGGGACTTCACGCTCGCCGGCCACTGGGTGCTGTCGGACGTGCTGCCCGCCCTCGTCAAGGTCGATCCCGAACTGCTTCCCGAGGCGCTCGCCATCGCGGCGGCCGTGGTGGAGTGGCGCGGTGAGGTCGTCGCGGCGCTCGATCCCGAGCTGCTCCGCGCCGACGACCCGGTGCGGTACGTCCTCGCCCGCGCGCGCCGGCTGGCCGATCCGTGGCACCGGACGCGGTCGCTGGCCCGGCTCGCGGAGCTGTTCCCCGACCACCGCGACGTGCTCACGGCCGAGGCGGTGGAGGCGGCCGGGCGGCTGACCGCCCCGCGGCAGCTGTTCGAGGCGCACGAATGGCTGAGCCGGCTGGTCCGCGGCGCCGCGGACCGGGACCGGCACGTGCGCGCGTGCGAGCGTGCGGCGGACCTGCTGACCGACCCGGTCGACGCGGTGATCGCGCTGCTGCGGCTCGCGCGGCTGCACCCGCCGGGCAGGTTCGCGGAGCTCGTGCACGCCGCCGTCGAGCGCAGCCGGCGGGTCCCCGGCAGCGCCGACCGGGCCAGGCTGCTCCAGGTGATCGGCGAGCACTACGCCGACGACGAGCGGACCGCCGCGGCGGTCGCCGCCGCCATCGCCGGACTCGGCGACCCCGCCGAGCGGGCGTACGCGGCCCGGCGCTGGGGCGACCTGCTGTGGACGCTGCCCCGCGGCCCCGGATGGGACGCCGAGCTGTGGACGCTGCTGGGCGTCTACGCGCGGGCGGCCGAGTACGCCGACCCGGCGCCCGGCGGCGAGAGCGCGGACGCCGGGAACGCGGACGCCGGGAGGGCGGAGGTCGTGCGGGCGGACGGCCGGGCCGTCCGCGCCCTGGACCGGACGCTGGAGCCGCTGGCGGCCGGCGACCTGGACGGCCCGCTCCGCGAACGGCTCGGCGGGCTCGTCGACATCGACCCCGACTCCGAGCCCGTCGTGACCCGCTGGCTGCACCACCCCGACCAGACGGTCGCGCGGACGGCGGCGCTCATGCTGGCCGAGTACCGGGGCCTGCGGGTCGACATGGTCGACGCGCTGTTCGGCCTGCAGTCGGCGCAGGCGGACCTCGTCCGGCACCGGGCCATGGACGTGCTCGCCGGCATGTCGGGCCGGCCCTACCGCTGCCTCTCGACGGTGGGCGCCGCCTTCTGGCTGGACTCGACGGTCCGCGCCGGTCAGATCCGCGACATCGACCCGGTGGCGGCGCAGGCGCTCACGTGGTTCCCCGAGAGCGTCCTGGTGGACACGCCGGGGGAGTTCGACGCCCTGTGCGACATGGTCGAATCGGGCGCGGGCGAAGCCGTCAAGCAGGTGATCCGGAGAGCCTGCGCGCTGAGCGACCGGACGTGGCGGCGGTTGCTGGAGCGGCTCGCGCACGGCTCGCCGGCCCTGCAGGCCGTCCTTCTGGACTCGGTCAGCGCCATCGCCTCGCGCTCGTTCCGCAAGGACGATTCCGACTGGATGGACGACCAGGCCAAGGAATGGCTGCTGAACCAGGACCGGCGCCGTGAGCTGTGGAGCGTGCTCGAAAGCCTGGACAGGGACCGGCTCGCGCGGCTCCCGCTGCGCTCGCTGGACGAGGACGCCGTCCTCGCCGCGGTCGTGGACGCGCTCAAGGAGACCGGCGGGTCGCTCGCCGGCGACAGCGTCGCCCGCGCCCGGCGCAGGGTCGAGGCCACGGCGGCCCGGTCGTTCGGCGAGCTGCTGTCCGGGGAGCCCGCCGAGGTCCTGCCCCGGCTCGCCGGCCACGGCGCCACGTTCTTCGGCGGCGCGAGGCGCTCCGAGGAGGCCGTCACCCGGTACCTGAACTCCGGCGACACCGGCCTGCCGTGGATCGAGCTGCTGGTGCGGTGGGCCGAGGAGCTGCTCGCCGAATCCGTCAACGACGGGCCCGGCGACCCGAACTACCTGCGGTCGTACGTCCTCCAGCTGCTGGCCGCGGCGGCGGACATCAACCGCGACACCTTCCGCAGGGCCGCCGATCCGTCCCGCTTCGAAGGGCTGCTCGTCGAAGCCCTCCTGTTCGCCTACGCCTACCCGACCCGGACGAGCGCCGCCAAGCTGCTCGGCATCCTGCGGCTCGGCTCCGAAGCCGTGCTGAACGCGCTGCTCAAGGCGCTGTCGGACGTCCAGTTCGTGCGGCTGGCGGCCATCGACGCCATCCCCGAGCTGCGCGGCATCGACCAGGCCGCGGTCGACCGGCTGACCCGCGGCCTGCACGAGCCCAGCGCGACCAGGGCCTGGGCCGCGGCCCAGCTGCTGGCCGCGATCGCGCGGACGCGCACGCTGCCCGACGGGCTGCGCACCATGATCATCGACGCGCTGGCCGGCGCGGTGGCCGACCCCCGGTCGCACCGGACGATCCATTTCGCGCACACCATCTCCGCCATCCCGGAGATGCCGCAGCTCGACGACGCCTTCGCCGACGCCCTGCGCATGGTCTACGGCTTCCGCGACACCGTCCCGGAGGCCCCCGCCGCCGGCGACGCCGCCGCGCCGTCCGCCCAGAACTGACCGGACGCGCCGAGCCGGGGGCTCCGAGAGCACCCTGGGCGGCGCCGCGCGCCTTCCCGGCCGAGCCGCCCGCCGGCCGGCGTTCCACGAACAGAGCCATCGTCCCGGCACGCCGGAGCCGGGGTGGTCCGAAACGGCGCTGCTGCCGGCACGGCCGAAAAAAGCTGCTATCGATCTATTGAATATATTCAATGCGCCCCTTACGTTGGTGCGCCATGAGGACGCGCCGCCGGAAGGGGCAGAGCCGTGGCTGAGCAGACGATCGACGCCGCCGTCGCCGAACTGCTGCGCCGCGAGCGCGGCCGCGAGGACGGGGGCAGGCTCACCGAACACTGGCCCGGCCTGGACGTCGCGACCGCCTACCGCATCCAGGACGCCGTGCTGGACCGCAAGGTGGGCGGCGGCGAGACCGTCGTCGGGGTGAAGCTCGGCCTCACCTCGCGTGCCAAGCAGCGCCGCATGGGCGTCGACGTCCCGCTGACCGGCTGGCTCACCGACGCGATGACGCTGGCGCCCGGCGAGCCGGTGCCGGTGGGGGAGCTCATCCACCCGCGCGCCGAACCCGAGATCGCCTTCGTCATGGGCGGGCGGCTGACCGGGCCCGGCGTGACGGCGGAGCGGGCGATGCGGGCGGTCGCGAGCGTGCACGCCGCGTTCGAGATCATCGACAGCCGCTTCCGCGACTTCGCCTTCGACCTGCCCGACGTGGTGGCCGACAACGCGTCCTCCGGCCGGTTCGTCCTGTCCGCCCGCGCCGTCTCCCCGGACGGCCTGGACCTCGCCGCCGAGAAGTGCCGGCTCGACGCCGGCGGCGGCACCGCCGCCACCGCGACCGGCGCGGCCGTCCTCGGGCACCCCGCGAACGCCCTCGCGCTCGCCGCGAACGGCCTGGCCGAGCGCGGGAAGGCGATCGAGCCCGGCTGGATCGTGCTGACCGGCGCCCTCACCGACGCCTGCCCACTGCGGGCCGGCGGCGTCATCGCCGCCGAGTTCGCCTCACTCGGAGCCCTGTCCGTCACCGGAACCCACTGACGACCTCGCCGCGCCCAGCGCGCCTCCTCCCTGGAGTACCGACATGTCCCTTCTCCACCGCGACCACCCAGGACGCCCGCTCGCCGCGTGCGCGGCCGCCGCGGCGCTCGCCCTCACCGCCCTCACCGGCTGCGGATCCGGCGCCGCGGAGGTCTCCGCCGACGGCACGGCGGAGGTGAAGCTCGGCGTCATCCCGATCATCGACATCGCGCCCGTGAAGCTCGGGATCACCAAGGGCGTGTTCGCCCGCCACAAGCTGAAGGTCACCACGCAGGACGCGCAGGGCGGCGCGGCCATCGTGCCCGCCGTGGTCAGCGGCGACTTCCAGTTCGGCTACTCCAACATCGTCAGCCTCCTGGTCGCCCGCGAGAAGGGCGTCCCGGTGACGATGGTGTCGGTCGGCGCCCGCGCGTCCGACGACGTCATGGACGACGGGTCCGGGCAGCTGATGACCCGCGACCCCGAGATCGCCAAGGTGGCCGACCTCAAGGGCAGGAAGGTCGCGGTCAACACCCTCAAGGGCATCAACGAGGTCGCGGTCGCGTCCGTCCTCAAGAAGAACGGGCTCGCGCGGAGCGACGTCGAGCTGGTCGAGGTGCCCATCCCCACCATGCCCGCTGCGTTGAAGAACGGCCAGGTCGACGCCGCCATGCTCAGCGAGCCGTTCATCACCGTCGCCGAAGGGCAGGGGGCGAAGCCGCTGCCGGTCAGCTACGCGGGCATGGGCGAGCACCTGCCGTTCGCCGGCTGGTTCACCTCCAAGCAGTACGCCGCGAAGAACCCCGGCGTCGTGAAGAGGTTCACCGCCGCGCTGAAGGAGGCCCTGGCGTACGCCGAGGGCCACCCGGACGAGGCGAGGGCGGCGCTGAACGGCTACCTGAAGCTGGAGCCGGGCCTCAGCGACAAGGTGACCCTGCCGGGCTGGAACCCGGAGGCGGGCAAGTCGGAGATCGCCCCGCTCGCGCGGCTCACCGTCGAGACCGGCCTCATCGGCAGCACCCGCCCGCTCGACGAGCTGTTCGACGAGTGACATGACCAGGACCGTCCCGATCATCGCGAAGAGCCGCTCCCGGGGCGGCGCGGCGCCCGCCGGACGGCGGCGGGCGCCGGCCGCGCCGGCGGCGGCCGCGCCCGAGCCGCGCGGCCGCGGCGTCCCCGACCGGCTGCTCGGCCCGCTCGGCGTCGCCGCCTTCCTCGTCCTGCTGGAAGTGGTCCCGCGCAGCGGCGCGGTCTCGCCCGACGACCTGCCCCCGTTCAGCGCCATCGCCCGTGCGCTGGCCGACGAGGCCGGCGACGGCGCGTTCTGGGGCGCGCTGCTCGACACGCTCCGCGGCTGGGGGTACGGGCTTGCCATCGCGATCGCCGCCGGCCTGAGCCTCGGGCTGCTGATCGGCAGCGTGCCGTTCCTGCGCGAGGCCACCGCCTCCACCATCGAGTTCCTCCGCCCGATCCCTTCGGTCGCCCTCGTCCCGCTGGCGGTGCTGCTGTACGGGACGCGGCTCGGCTCCACGCTGATGCTGGTGGTGTACGCCGCGACCTGGCCCGTCTTGCTGCAGGCCGTCCACGGGGTGCAGGACGTCGATCCGGTGGCGCGGGAGACCGCGGCGACCTTCCGGTTCTCCCGGTGGGCGCGGCTGCGGCACGTGGTCTGGCCGACCGCGCTGCCGTACCTGCTGACGGGCGTCCGGCTCGCCGCGTCGGTGGCGCTGATCCTCGCCGTCGCCGGCGAGCTGATCATCGGCGCGCCGGGGCTCGGCAGCGAGATCGCGCTGGCCCAGGCGAGCAACGCCGTCGCCGACATGTACGCCCTGATCCTCGTCACGGGCGCGCTCGGGGTCGGCGTGAACCTGCTGACCCGGGCGCTGGAGCGGCGGGTGCTGGCCTGGCACACGTCCGTGCGGACGGAGGTGCCCGCGTGAGGACCGTACTGCGCGGCGCCCGCCGCGCCGGCCACCTGCTCGCACTGCCCGCGCTGCTGCTGGCGCTCTGGTGGGCGGCGACCGCGCGGAGCACGGACTTCTACTTCCCCCCGCTGCACACCATCCTGAGCGCGTTCGGCAAGACGTGGTTCTCCGGACGCCTCGTGGCCGACGTGCTGCCGAGCGTCCTGCGCCTCGCCGCCGGCTACGCGGGCGCCGTCGCGGTGGGCGTGGGCATCGGCGTCCTGATCGGATCCCACCGCCGGGTGCGGCTGGCGGCCGAGCCGGTGCTGGAGTTCTTCCGCGCGGTCCCGCCGCCCGTGCTGATCCCGGTGCTGATGCTCTTCACCGGCATCGGCGACACCATGAAGATCACCGTCATCGTGCTCGGCTCGATGTGGCCGGTGCTGCTGAACACCGCCGAGGGCGTCCGCGCGATCGACGACGTGCTGGCCGACACCGCCCGCTCCTACGGGCTGACCGGGGCCGCCCGGCTGCGCCGCCTGGTGCTGCCGTCCGCCGCCCCGCAGATCGTCACCGGCATGCGGCAGGCGCTGTCCATCTCGATCATCCTCATGGTGATCAGCGAGATGTTCGCCAGTTCCAGCGGCCTCGGCTACACGATCGTCCAGTTCCAGCGGGGGTTCGCCGTCCCCGAGATGTGGAGCGGGATCCTGCTGCTCGGCCTGCTGGGATTCGCGCTCTCCCTGCTGTTCGGGCGGTTCGAGTCGCGCGTGCTCCGCTGGCACCGCGGCCGGCGTCAGGCCCAGAGAGGAAAGTCATGACCGGCACGGACATCGCGTCCCGCGGCGCCGTGGACGGCGCGAGCGGCCCCGCCCTGCTCGACGTGCGCGGGCTCACCAAGACCTACCAGGCCGCCGACCGGACGGTGGAGGCGGTGCGCGACCTCACCTTCGGGGTCGGCGCCGGCGAGCTGGCCTGCATCGTCGGCCCGTCCGGCGCGGGGAAGACCACCCTGCTCAAGTGCGTCGCCGGCCTGCTCGCGCCGAGCGGCGGCGAGGTGGTGCTGGAGGGCCGCCCGGTCCACGGGCCGCCCGAGAACATGGCGGTCGTCTTCCAGGAGTACGGGCGCAGCCTGTTCCCGTGGATGACCGTCGAGCAGAACATCGACCTGCCGCTCAGGCAGAAGAAGGTGCCCAAGCGGCGGCGCGCCGAACTGGTCGCCGAGTCGCTGGCGTCGGTCGGCCTCGCCGACGCGGCGGGCGCCTACCCCTGGCAGCTGTCCGGCGGGATGCAGCAGCGGGTGGCGATCGCCCGCGCCGTCGCCTACGAGCCGGCGGTGCTGCTCATGGACGAGCCGTTCGCGGCCGTCGACGCGCAGACCCGCGCCGAGCTGGAGGACCTCACCCGCGAGCTGTGGCGGCGGCTCGGCATGACCGTCCTGTTCGTCACCCACGACATCGAGGAGGCGGTGTACCTGGGGCAGCGCGTGCTGGTGCTGTCCGCCGCGCCGACGGTCGTCATCGAGGACGCCGCGATCGACCTGCCGGCCGAGCGGGAGCAGCTCGCGACGCGCTCCGCCCCCCGGTTCGCCGAGCTCCGGGCGCACATCTACTCGCTCGTCCAGCGGGCGAAGACCTACCATGACGGCGATCCCGTGGAGGTGCCGCGGCCATGAGGGACGACGCGACGAGGGACGGCGCGACCCGCGGCGACGTCTTCGCCGGGACGCTCGCGGAGCTGACCTGGCACGAGGTCGACCGCGCCGCCCGCTCCGGCGCCGTCCTGCTGTGGGCGTTCGGCGTGATCGAGCAGCACGGCCCGCACCTGCCCACCGGCACCGACGTCTACCTGCCCGGCGCGCGCCTGCGCGACGTCCAGTCCCTGCTCGCCGAGCGCGGCGTCCGGGCACTGATCGTCCCGCCGTACTACTGGGGCGTCAACGTCGTCTCGGGCGCCTTCCCCGCGTCCTACGGCGTCCGGCCCGAGCTGATGCGGGAGGTCATGGCCGACCTGCTCGCCGGGATGGCGCGCGACGGGTTCCGGCACGTGTTCTGCTTCTCCGGCCACGGCGACGCGCTGCACAACCGCACGGTGCACGACGGAGTGCGGACCGCGGCGGAACGCACCGGCGTGGACGCCAGCTTCGTCACCGAGCCCGCGCTGGCCCGCCGCATCGGCCTCCGCCTCGACGACCCGCACCTGACGCTCTGCGGGCCGGACGAACCCCCGCCCGAAGGCCCGCCCGACGTGCACGCGGGGCAGTGGGAGACGTCCCTGATGATGCACCTCCACCCCGATCTCGTGCGCGAGGACGTCCGCGTCCGGCTGAGGCCCAGCGGCCTCGGCCCGGCCGAGCTGGCGACGTGGCGGAAGGGGTTCGAGCACGCCCGCCGGGTGACGCCCGACGGCTACTTCGGCGACCCGGCCGCCGCCGGCGCCGGCGAAGGACACCGCATCCAGGCGGCCGCCGCCGAGCAGGCCGCCGACGCCATCGCGCTCCGCCTGCGGCGCACGGCGTCCCCCCACCCCCAGGAAGGACGGAGGAACCATGGCTGAGATCAGCCTCGCCGTGGCCGCGAGCCACGCTCCCGGCCTCACCGGCTGGTTCGACAAGGCACCCGAGCCCGACCGGAAGACGGTGCTCGCCGCCTACGCCGAGATCCACGACGCCATCGTGGCGTCCCGCACCGACGTGCTCCTCGTCATCGCCAACGACCACATCGCGAACGGGTACGTCAGCGACTACAACGACTTCACCTTCGGGCTGGCCGAACGCCACACCGGCCCAGACGAGTGGTTCAAGCCCTGGCTGCGCGTCCCCGACTACGAGCTCCCCGGGCGCCCGGACGTCGGCGAGACCCTGTACGAGAGCGTCAAGGACTGCGCCCCGCGCGTGCGCGCCGTCCGCGAGAACCTGCGGTACGACGACAACCTGTCCGTCCCGACGACCATGGCCGACCTCGTCTCGACGGGTGTGGCGGTCGTCCCCGTCCTGCAGAACTGCACGGTCCCGCCCGTCCCGGACGAGAAGGTCTGCTACCGGCTCGGCGAGACGCTCGGCGAGGCGATCCGCACCCGCCTGCCGGACGGGCTGCGGGTCGGCCTGTTCGGCTCCGGCGGCCTGTCGCACGAGCCGGGCGGCCCCCGCTACCTGGAGATCGACGAGAAGTTCGACCGCTGGTGGCTCGACCTCCTCGTGGAGGGCGACCACGAGCGGATCCTGACCGACGTCACGTTCGAGCGGATGGAGGAGGCCGGTTCGGGCGGCACCTCCGAGCTGCTGTCCTGGATGGTCGTCATGGGCGCGATCGGCCCCCGCCCGTGCACGGCCCTCGGCTACGCCGCCGTCGACCAGTGGCGCTGCGGGTTCGGCGCCGTCCGCTGGGAGCTGTCATGACCCCGCAGACCGGAAGAACGGACACCCCCGAAATGGCACTGGAGCACTTCGACCCGCGGCTGCGGGCCAACGACCTCGTGCAGGAGCTGAAATGGGACCGCGAGCTGCGGGCCCGGTTCGAGACGTCCGAGAAGGAGGTGCTGGACGCCTACCCGCTCACCCCCGAGGAGCGCACGGCGATCCTCGGCCGCGACTTCCGGACGCTGTTCGAGCTCGGCCTGCACCCCTACCTCCTCGGCCAGCTCGCCCGGCTCATCTACGGCACCGGCGAGAAGGCCGGCACCTCCGGCGCCGCGACCGCGCTCATCAGGTCGCTGCTCGGGGACCGGTACGAGGCCTACATGGCGGAGCGCGGTGAGTAGCACCCCGCCCGAGCCGCATCCGCGGACGCCGGTGATCGACGTCCACACGCACGCCATGCCGATGCCGTTCCTGCGGCGGCTGGAGCGCAGGGGGCTGGCCGACCTGTCCCGCCGCGCCGACCGCGTGCTGAACCTCGACCCGGTGCTCTGCGGGCTCGCGCCCGGATCGCCCATCCCGCTCGCCCCCGAGCAGTACGACATGGAGCTGCGGCTGGCGTCCCTCACCGCGATGGGCGTGGACCACCAGGTCGTCGCCGCGCCGCCGTTCGTGTTCGCCTCCGAGTGCGGCGACGACCGGCTCGTCATGGAGGTCACCCGGCTCGCCAACGACGCGCTCGCCGAGTTCGTCGCCGGGTCCGGCGGCCGCCTGTCCGGCCTCGGCCAGATCCCGGTCGGCCACCCCGGCGCGGTCGCCGAGCTGACCCGCTGCCTGGACGAGCTCGGGCTCGCCGGCGCCACCATGGGCACCTTCGGCGGCGGCCGCGAACTCGACGACCCGGTCAACGAGGAGCTGTGGAAGACCCTCGACGCGCGGCGCTGCTTCACGCTGCTGCACCCGAGCCGCGTCTCGTCCCGCGACCGGCTGTCGGACTACCACCTGGTGCAGCTGCTCGGCTACCCGATGGAGACCGCGCTGGCGACCGCCCGGCTCATCTTCGGCGGCGTCCTCGACCGGCACGACCTCGTCCTGTGCCTCGCGCACGGCGGCGGGTGCGCCCCCGCCGTCGGCGGCCGCCTCGACCTCGGCTGGCGGCGCAAACCCGTCGCGCGGGTCACCCGCGGGACGCCGAGCGACTACCTGCGCCGCCTCCTGTACGACACGGCGGTGTTCGACACCACGGCCCTGCGCCGGCTCGTCGAGGACGTGACCGCCGGCCACGTCCTGCTGGGCACCGACACGCCGTTCGACCTCGTCGACGACCAGCCGCTGCGCACCGTGCGGGCGCTCGGCGCCGGCGCCGCGCAGGAGGCCGCCATCCTCGGCGGCAACGCCGCGCGCTTGCTCGGGGTGCGCGCGACCCCCGACGATCGTGCCGCACCGCCCCTCCACACCGCAGCCGAAGGACCGACACCATGAGCACCGACAACCCGGCGACCGACCTGCCCCGGCTCAGCCTCGCCGAGACCGTCGCCAAGCGCATCGAGGCCCGCATCGCCGAGGACGCGCTGCCGAACGGCCACCGCCTCGGCACCCGGGACAGCCTGCGCCGCGAGTTCGACGTCGCCGCCGCGACGCTCAACGAGGCGGTCCGGCTGCTCGCGGCGCGCGGCACGGTCACCGTCCGCCCCGGCGTCAAGGGCGGCATCTTCGTCGCGACCCCGCCGCCGCTGGTGCGGCTCGGCCGCAAGATGCTCGAACTCAGCGGCGACTCCGTGCCGGTCTCCGACTGCCTCGTGATGCGGGACGCGCTGGAGCCGCTGCTCGCCCGAGAGGCCATGCGGCACCGCACCGCCGCCGACATCGCCGACCTGCGCGGGCTCGCCGAGGACATGGCCGTGGCGGCGGAGGCGGAGAGCGGCGTCGGCTACCTCGCCGCGAACTGGGCTCTGCACCGCCGCATCGCCGAGATAACCCCCAACAAGATCCTCCAGCACACCTACGTGTCGCTGCTGGAGTTCGTGGAGAACCGGCTGCGCGGCGTCACCCCCGACGAGCCCGCCGCCCGCTACGTGGACGGCCCCGCCGTCCACCGGGAACTGGTCGAGGCGATCGCGGGCGACGACCCGCAGCGCCTGGACGCGGCCGTCGCCGCGCACGGCGCCCTGACCGCCGCCCGCGGAGGCGGCGCATGACCGCCCTGGTCGTCATCGACATGCAGAACGACTACTGCCATCCGGACGGCGTCTTCGCGCGGGCCGGGCTCCGCGTCACCGGGCTCGACGGCCTCGTCGAGAACGTCAACACGCTCGCCGCCGCGGCCCGCTCCGCCGGCCGGCCCGTCATCTGGGTGCGGATGGAATGGGCGTCGGACGCCGACGTCGGCCTGCTCGCCGAACGCAGCCCGTTCCTGCGCGAGGAGGGCCTGCGGCCCGGCACCTGGGGCGCCGAGCTGGTAGCCGGCCTCGACCGCGCGCCCGGCGACCACGAGATCGTCAAGCCGCGCTTCGACGCCTTCCACCGCACCGGCCTGGAGGACCTCCTCCGCGGCCTCGGCGCGGAGACGCTCGTCGTGGCGGGCGTGCGCACCGACTTCTGCGTCGAATCGACCGTCCGCGCGGCCTTCTTCCGCGACCTGAAGGCCGTCGTGGCCCGCGAGGCCGTCGCCGGCTACGTCGAGGACCTGCACCGCAACAGCCTGCGCCTCATGGGGACGGTCTTCGCCGACGTCGTCTCCGTGGACGAGGCGGCCGGGCTCCTCTCCGCGGAGGCCCCCCGATGCCCCTGATCGAGGTGACCCTCGTCGCCGGGCGGACCCCCGAGCAGCTCCGCACCCTCATCAGCCGGCTGACCGACGCCGCCGAGGAGGCCCTCGGCGCGCCCCGGCCGAGCATCCGCGTCATCCTCCGCGAGGTGCCCGCCGCGCACTGGGCCGCCGGCGACGTGACCATCGAAGAACGCGACCAGGAGTGACCATGGAACTGATCCCCCACGTCATCGACGGGCGGGAGACCGAGTCCCGCGACGGTGCGCGCTTCCCCACCGTCGACCCCTACACGCGCCGCCCCTGGGCCGAGGCCGCCCTCGGGGGCCGGGACGAGGCCGCGCTCGCCGTCACCGCCGCCCGCCGCGCGTTCGACGAGGGCCCCTGGCCGCGCATGGGATACGCGGAGAGGGGCGCGATCCTGCACCGGCTCGCCGACCTGATGGACGCCCACCTCGACGAGCTGGCCCTCGCCGACACCACCGACATGGGCAAGCCCGTCGCCGACACCCGCGGCAAGGACGTCCCCCGGTCGGCGTCCAACATCCGGTTCTTCGCCGACCACGCGCGCCTGTCGGCCGCCGAGGCGTTCCCGATGGACAGCGGCCACCACGCCTACACCCGCTTCGAACCGGCGGGCGTCGTCGCCGCCATCGCGCCGTGGAACTTCCCGCTGATGCTGGAGACCTGGAAGATCGCGCCCGCGCTGGCCTGGGGCAACACCGTGGTGCTGAAGCCGGCCGAGCAGACCCCTGCGTCCGCGTCCCTCCTCGCGCGGCTGGCGCTGGAGGCCGGGATGCCGCCCGGGGTGCTGAACGTCGTCCACGGGCACGGCCCCGGCTCGGCCGGCGAGGCCCTCACCACGGACCCGCGCGTCGACCGCATCACCTTCACCGGCGAGTCCGCCACCGGCCGCGCCATCGCCGCCGCGGCCGCCGCGAACCTCACCCCGGTCAGCTTCGAACTCGGCGGCAAGGGCGCCAACCTCGTGTTCGCCGACGCCGACCTCGACCTCGCCGTCTCCTGGTCGATCAAGGCCGTCTTCACCAATGCCGGGCAGGTCTGCCTGGCCGGCAGCCGCCTCTACGTCCAGCGCGACATCTACCAGGAGTTCGTGGACCGCTTCACCGCCGCCGCCGAGGCCCTGATCGCCGGCGACCCCAAGGACCCCGCGACCCAGTTCGGCCCCCTGGCCTCCGAGGAGCACCACGCGAAGGTGACGTCCTACCTGGACACCGTCCCGGCCGACGGCGGCAAGATCGTCACCGGCGGTCCGGGCGAGGGCCTGTTCGTCCACCCGACGATCGTCCTGGACGCGCCTCCCACCGCCCGCGTCTGCCGCGAGGAGATCTTCGGCCCGGTGGCGGTCGTCACCCCCTTCGACACCGAGGCCGACGCCGTCGCCGCCGCCAACGACACCCCTTACGGCCTGAACGCCATGGTCTTCACCGAGAACCTGTCCCGCGCCCACCGCGTCTCCGCCGCCCTGAGGGCCGGCACCGTCTGGACGAACTGCTTCTTCATCCGCGACCTGCGCGCCCCCTTCGGCGGCGTCGGCGACTCGGGCATAGGCCGCGAAGGCGGCACCTACAGCCGCGAGTTCTTCACCGAACCAAAGGCCGTGGTAATGGCCGTCTGATCGTCCTCGCGGGTCAGTACCGGGACCGCTCGACCGCAGAGAGCCGCACGATGAGATGGGTTCAATGCCTCTTGCGGGTGGCGGAGATCGGTTCGGTCTGACCCGGACGTCAGACGCCGGTGGCCAGTAGTTGCCGCACCTGCTGTGCGCAGCTCTTCAACGGGGCCGGGCTCTGTGCGACCTTCGCCATGGTCATGGCGCCGGAGTAGGCAGCGACGACGAAAAGGGCAAGGGCATGTGGATCGGCGTGCTGGCCGGAGCCCGATCCCTGATCCGACCGCAGTTTGTCCTCGATGGCCGACCGCCACTTCTGGAAAACTTCCTGGAGGGCGTCGCGGAATTCCGGGTCCACCGTTGAAAGCTCGACCGACAGATTGTTCAAAGGGCATCCCTGAACTTTGTTGTCCGCCTCGATGCCCGCCACGATCTTCTCGAACACCGCGTCTATGCCCTCGGCGGCAGTCGGTGCGGCTACCACCGGCTGGATCCAGACCTCCTCGATCGTCGCTGCGACCCGGTCACGGATGACGGCCAGCCCGAGTGACTTCTTCGTAGGGAAGTGGTGGTGCATGGCCCCGCCGGTCACACCGGCGGCTCGCGCGATCTCATGCGTGCTCGTGGAGTGGTAGCCGCGGACTTGGAATGCCTCTGCCGCCACGTTCAGCAAGCTACGGCGAACCGCAGCGGGATCCCTGGAGCGACGGCGTCGCGCCGGCTCGGCGTCGGTCGGCATATGCGGACGTCCGCTTGGGTCGGGAGTCATGGACCCAGCCTAGCATCTGACAGAACCGGCCAGCCGGTCTGTAACTGAGAAACCGGCTCCCCTTCGCCTATGGGCCTGACCATGCCACTCAGATCAGCCCTCGGGCTTCGTCGGATTCTGAGGCCAGACCGAGACGCCGGCCGACCAACGGCAGAACTTGCCGTCGCGCACAGTCAGGATCTCGACGCCGTACACCGCCATGTGCTCGTTCGTTTCAGCGTCGACCCAGGTGCCGGTCCATGATGCCGCGTAGTGGGGCGAACTGATGAACTCAAGCTGCTTTGAGAGCTGGTAGTCGCGCATGCTTGCGAACCGGGCGGTCAGCGCTTCTCGGAGCTTGTCCTTGCCCGTGAAAGGCGGCATGGAGCCATACTGGACCTCCACGTCATCGGTGAAGTTGTCGAGAATCCCTTCAACATCACCTATAGAGAAAAGGTATTCGTAGTGTCGAAGAGCGGCTTTCACCGCAGCCTCAGAAAGCTCTGTGAGCATTATTTGCCTCTCAGGGGTCATGTCCGCATACGGCGAGGGTGGCGTCAGCCGTGGAGTTGTGAGCGCGATGTGGGGGCCAGTCTCAGGATCTGCGGTGGCATCAGCAGGTGCCGGATGATCTCCGGGTAGATCTGGGTGCGCCAGGACTCATCGCGGCCGAGTCCGGTCAGATATTCGTGATAACCTTCCAGGTCGCTGAAACCCGAGAACACCACCAGCACGTTCTCGCCTTCGCGTACTGGGAGCCGCGGGAAGTTATTCGGGGAATGCTCGGTGACGAACGCACCGAGCATTCCAGTCCCGGTAGCCCGCATGATCCGTTCGATGGTCTCTTCTTGAGAGCTCAGACGGTCCGCGCTCGTAGGCGCCGGAAAATGATAGATCGTTGCGATCACGATTCCGGGCGGCTCTTCGGCTCCTGCCGGCGGACGGTGGCGAGCGTCCTGGAGGGTGAAGCCCGAGTCCGACCTGGCCGGCCGCAGCAGCATCGAATCACTGCTATCGATCATCATTGACCTTGCGGTGCTGCCGTGTTCGGCCCAGGTCGGCCCGTCGACATAGAACGCAGTGAGCGCTCGTTCGCGGGCCGGCATATCTGCGAAACCCCTGAGCCAGACGAACCTGTTCGGGTTTCCCAGGTCTCGGAATTGGCCGATGATCCTCATCCCGGCCGCTTCCTGGGGTTCGATGAGCTCAGTATCGAAGAGCTCGACGAAACGATCTCTAGTCCCTGGATAGAGCGTGTACTGACGAAACTCGATGATCGGACTGTGCAGCCCGTCGTCAAGTCGCGGACGTTCCGCTGCGGTCCCCTGCTGTGCAGCCATCCAGCCACCTCGCTTGGTTCATGGCCCGGCAGTTCCTGGCTAACAGACCGGGCGTCCGGTTCTTAGGTTACAGACCGGCTGGCCGGTTCTGTCAAGGCGCCGGACCTGGCCCGGCCTTCGCCGAGACGGCCCAGGACTCCCGAAGCTCCGTCGAGGGGCAAGGTAGGGATCGTCGCGGTCAGCCGGTGGGCAGCTCGACGCGAGCGGCCGGGGTGCCAACCTCGCGTCGGGGGCACTATCCGGTCTTGAGCTCGGGCCGTACCTGTAGATGGGCGCCGCCTACGGCGAACGCTCTGGGGGGCGGGTGAACCGCCGCAACGGCCGCCGATCCCGCGACTGGGACACCTGCGCCGGCACCGTGGAGCCGGCCATCCCAAGCTTCGGTCCGGGTCCTACTTCCCCGAGTGGCTGCTGGAGCGGCGCCACCGCCCCGAGCAGGCCCTGGTCAGCGTCGTGGCCACCTCGTATCTCCTGGGGTCTCGACACGGCAGGTGGACAAGCTGGTGGAGCAGATGGGCGGCCAAGTCTCGGAGATGCCGAAGGTGCTGGACGCCCAGGTGGCCGCGTCCCGCACCCGGTCGCTGCGGCCACGTCCAAGTGCGGGCCGGGCGGGGTTCCCGTGTTCTGCGCCCCCGGCAGGATTCGAACCTGCGACACCCGCTTTAGGAGAGCGGTGCTCTATCCCCTGAGCTACGGAGGCTTGTCGTCGCTCGCGCTAGAGCGTAGCGGACGGCACGTACAGGGTAGGGGAAGGGGAGCGGTGAGCGCTTCTTCTTATGGGGTGGCCGGGGACTCTAGGCCGGGTGGGGCCGGTGTGGGTACGCTTCGGTGCCGTGACGGGACGGCATCGCGGGCAGCCCAAGGGCACTGCCGCCGAGGAGGAGAGGGGCGAGCGCGCGTCCCGCGGCCGGCGGATCGCGATGATCGCCGCCGCCTTCGCGGTTCCCGTTCTGGTGGCGTCCATGGTCGCGGTCGGGATGCGGGACGAACCCGGCCGGGAGCGGCCGGAGACGGCGGGGACGCCCGTGCAGAACCTCGCGTCGGTCACGCCGGAGAGCGAGCCGACGTACGGGGAGTACGTGCCGCCCGAGCAGGAGCCGGAGCCGGCGACGAAGGCGCCGAGGCGGGCGCCCGCGCCGGTGACGAAACCGCGGAAGTCCGCTACTCCGGAACCGACGCCCACCCCGTCCAGGGTGCGGCGGCCGTGCCCGGCGGGATGGGACGACGTGTGGTGGATGCGCCGGTGGTGCGAGAGGCGTGGTCACCGTGACCGTTGAACCGGTTACGGACAGGTCATCGTAGAACCTGTAGTAGCGTTCTGCCGCTGTTTCGCATCTGGGCATCAGGAGGAAGACCCGTGCCGAACCCCCGGTCGGCGGCGCTGACCGCGGCATTCCTGGTGATGGCGACGCTGTCATCGAACGCCGCGCACGCGGCCGCGGGCGGCCGGGCGGACACGCTGGAGTCGCTGCGCCGCGAGGCGACCAAGGCCCGTGAGCAGCTGGAGAAGGCCACCGACCAGATGAAGGGCCGGCAGAAGGCGCTGGCCGCGTCGCAGGTGAAGCTGCGCGGGACGCTGAAGGACCTCGCCGTGGCCGAGGCGGAGCTGAACAAGATCCGGGGGCCGCTGGCCAGGCTGGCGAACTCGTCCTACCAGCAGAGCGGCGCCGCCGGGTCGATGGCGATCTTCGGGGGCGGCGACCCGGGCGAGGCGCTGCGGTCGACGGCGGACGTGACGCTGCTCGCCCGGTCGCAGCAGGCCCTGGTGGACCGTGCCGACGACCTGCAGGACCGGCGGCAGCGGCTCGCGTCCACCGCGCAGGACCTGCAGTCGCGCAACGCCGTCGAGCAGACCCGCCTCCAGCAGGAGGTGGACGGGCTGAAGGCCAAGTCGGCGCAGCTGACGAAGCAGCTGAACGCGATGCTCGACAAGCTGGAGGTGTCGCGGCAGAAGCGGCTGGAGCTCGGGTGCGACAAGAGCCTCGCGGCGGACGCGAAGAAGTTCCCCAACGGGCTGATCCCGGCGAAGTACCTGTGCCCGCTGCCGCAGAAGGGCGGGCACCGGCTGCGGGCGGACGCGGCGCTCGCGTTCTACAAGCTGAACGCGGCGTACAAGCGCCGGTTCGGGCGCGACATGTGCGTGACGGACGCGTACCGGAGCCTGTCGGAGCAGCACGCCGTCTACGCGCGGCGGCCCGGTTTCGCGGCCGTCCCCGGGACGAGCAACCACGGCAAGGGCCAGGCGCTCGACCTGTGCGGCGGTGTGCAGAACTCCGGTTCGGTCCAGTTCAACTGGATGGAGGCCCACGCCGGGAAGTACGGCTGGATCCACCCGGCGTGGGCCTACAGCAACCCGTTCGAGCCCTGGCACTGGGAGTACGGCACCGAGAACGCCTGACCCCCCGTGCCCGGGGTCGCTAGGAGGGGATCTCGGTGGCGGGGACGAGTTCCGCGGTGCAGTACCGGCAGCGGCGGGCCTTCACGGGGATCTCGCTGAGGCACTGCGGGCATTCGCGCTCGGTGGCCTCCTTGCCGCGGTCCATCCGCTCGATCAGCTTCGCGGTCGGCAGCACGACCAGGAAGTAGACGATCACCGCGGTGATCAGGAACGCGAACGCCGAGGTGAGGAAGATCCCGTAGGGGAACTCCGTGCCGTTGACGGTGACGGTCAGGCGGGTGTAGTCCGGCTCGCCGCCGACGAGCGCGATCAGCGGGGTGATGAACGAGTTCGCGAAGTCCTTCACGAGGCTCGCGAACGCGGCTCCGACGACGAACGCGACCGCGAGGTCGACCAGGTTCCCGCGGAAGAGGAACTTCTTGAATCCGCTCATGAACGTGCTCCAGGGGATGTGCGGGGCGCGCCCCCCGAGACTGGCGGACGCAGGAACGGTTACGGATGGTAATGAACCGTCCTCTGTTCGCCAAGTCGCCGCTCAGGACGGGTACGCCCAGCGGCCGGTGATCGTCACGGACAGGGGCGGGGCGGCGGCTGCGAGGGCCAGGGCTTGGGCCCTGTCCGTCGCGAGGACGATCAGGGCTCCTTCCTGCCCGCTGTCGCCTTCTGCCCGCGGGACCGCCACGACTGGCACTCCCGAAACCACGACCCGGGCTTCGGGTTGTGCGGTCGGCGGTGGAACGGTCACGGGCCTGATGGTCCGGGTGCTCGAGTACGGCTCGTTCGCCGGGGGCCGCCGGGCGGGTTCGGCCGCGGGCGGGAAGTCCGGGGTGGGGGGCGAGGTGCGGGACAGGACGTCGATGCGGTCGCCGGGGCGGAGCAAGCGGGCGGCGGCCGCATCGGCTACGCGGACCGGGGTCGCGACCGTGCCGGGGCCGTAGCCCTTAAGCAGGGCGGCGCTCACCACGCGGGCGTCGGTCAGCGGTTCGTTCTTGCGCATCGGCGCTGCCAGCACGCGGCCCACGGGGGACGAGCGGAGAGCACCCGAGGGGACGGCCGAGGGCGGGAGGTCTATGCGATGCAGGTCGGACGGGGTGAGGGTCTTGCCGGCCGGGAGGTCGCGGGCGGCGGCCGGGACCCGGACGGACGGCGGCGGCCCGGGCCGCAGGGCCAGCAGGGCCAGCCCGGCGGCGGCCGCGGCGAACAGGGATGCAAGCGGCCGCCGCAGGCGGGTTAACCGGCTCGTCACGGGAGTTCCAGCGGGAGCTTCATGCCGTCGAGGACGTTGGGGCAGGGGCAGGTGCGCTCGGCGGGGAGGCTCTTGACCACGTCGCCGACGAGGGTGCGGAGGCGGTCGATGTTCTCGCCGAAGACGCGGAACACCTCCTCCATGGTGACGCCCTCGCCCTCCTCGATGCCCGCGTCGAGGTCGGTGACGAGGCAGAGGGACGTGTAGCAGAGCGCCAGTTCGCGGGCGAGGACGGCCTCCGGATACGCGGTCATGCCGATGAGCGTCCAGCCCTGGGCCGCGAACCACTGGGATTCGGCGCGGGTGGAGAAGCGGGGGCCCTCGATCACGACGAGGGTGCCGCGGTCGACCGGGTCCCAGGAGGCGTCGCGGGCGGAGGCGATGGCGGTGCGGCGGCCGGTGGGGCAGTACGGGTCGGAGAACGACACGTGGATCGCGGCGCCCTCGTCGTAGTAGGTCTGCTCGCGCCCGGACGTCCGGTCGGCGAGCTGGTCGGGGACGGCGAGGGTGCCGGGGCCGTAGGCGGGGGTGAGCGAGCCGACCGCGGACGGCGCGAGGACCTGCCGGACGCCGAGGGAGCGCAGCGCCCACATGTTGGCCCGGTAGGGGATCCGGTGCGGGGGGAAGCGGTGGTCGCGGCCGTGCCGGGGGACGAAGGCGACGCGGCGGCCGGCCAGCTCGCCGACCGCGATGGGGTCGCTCGGCGGGCCGTAGGGGGTGTCGACCTCGACCTCCTCGACGTCGTCGAGGAACGAGTAGAAGCCCGACCCGCCGATGACCCCGATGTCGGCGGTGGGCTGGGCAGCGGAAGTTGGCATGGCGTCGACATTAGCCACCCCGCGTCCGGGGGCGGCAGGCCGTCCGGAATTGTGGACAACTCGGAGAAGGGGCCCGGCCGAAGCCGGGCCCCTTCCCTTCCCCGTCCCGGCCGGAGCCGGGCGTCCGGTCAGCCGACCGGGTCCAGGACCCTGGGCTCGGCCGCCGGCTCCTCCTTGGCGAGGCGCCCCGGCGTCCAGATCCGCCGCCCGATGTCATGCGACAGGGCCGGGAGCAGCAGGGACCGGACGACGAGGGTGTCCAGCAGGACGCCGAACGCGACCACGAAGCCCATCTCCACCATGCCGACCAGCGGCAGCGTGACCATGGACGCGAACGTCGCCGCCAGCACCAGCCCGGCCGAGGTGATCACACCGCCGGTCACGGTGAGCCCGCGCCGGATGCCGCGGCGGGTGCCGAGGGCCTGCGACTCCTCCCGGACGCGGTGCATGAGGAAGATGTTGTAGTCGACCCCCAGCGCGACCAGGAAGATGAACGCCAGCAGCGGGAATCCCGCGTCGGTCCCCTCGAACCCGAAGCCGTGCTCGAAGATCAGCGCGCAGGCCCCGAGGGAGGCGAGGAACGACAGCACGACGGTGCCGATCATCAGCAGCGGCGCGACGACGGCGCGCAGCAGCGCGATCAGGATCAGGAACACCACGGCCAGCACGATCGGGATGATCACCTTGTTGTCGCGGGCGGAGGCGCGCTTGATGTCCAGCGACGTCGCGGTCATCCCGCCGACCTTCGCGTCCGCGGACGGAATCTCGTGCACCGCGGTGCGCAGCCGGTCGATGGTGGTGCGCGCGGCCTCGCTGTCGGCGGGGTCCTTCAGCACCGCCTCGTACTTGACCAGGCCGTTCACGGTCGCGGGCGTGCCGAGTTCGGCGATGCCGGACGTCCCGCGCACGGTCTGGGCGATCTGGTCGGACGCCGCGGCCCGCCCGATGATGACGGCGGGGGAGCCCGACCCGGCCGGGAAGTGGCGGGCGACGACCGCGGAGCCCTTCACCGAGTCGGGGGTGCCGGTGAACTGGCCGGCGTCCGACAGGCCGTCCGCCTTGAGCGACCCCAGTCCCAGTGTGAGGACGATCAAGCCCAGCATGGTGACGGCCCAGAGCGCGCGCGGGCGCTTGCCCACCAGACCGGCCACGCGGCTCCACACGCTGTGCTCGGCCTCATACGCCTCCGGCTTGAGGTACTTCTCGTCGAACCGGGGGACGAGCGGCCAGAACAGCCAGCGGCCGAAGATGACCAGGAGGGCCGGAAGCAGCGTCGTCATGGCGGCGAGCGCGGTGAGGACGCCGGCGGCGGCGACCGGGCCCAGGCCCGAGGTCGAGTTCATGTCGGCGATCAGCAGGCACAGCAGCCCGACCGCGACGGTGGCGGCGGACGCGATGATCGCGGGCGCCGCGCGGCGCAGCGCGAAGGCCATGGCCTCGTGCCGGTCCTCGTGGCGGTGGAGTTCCTCGCGGTAGCGGGCGACGAGCAGCAGGGCGTAGTCGGTCGCCACGCCGAACACGAGAACGGTCAGGATTCCAGCGCTCTGCCCGTTGACGGTGAGGTCCGCGTACTTGGCGAGCAGGTACACCGTCGACTGGGCCAGTCCCAGGGCGAAGACGGCGCTGAGCACCGGGACGAACCACAGGATCGGGCTGCGGTAGATGAACAGCAGAAGGACGATCACGACGAGGCCCGCGGCCATGAGCAGGAAGCCGTCGAGGCTCTGGAACACCTCGAACATGTCGGCGCCGCTGCCGGCCGGGCCGGTGACGTGCGCGGTCAGCCCGGGAGGCCCGCGCTTGGCGATGTCGCGCGCGTCGTCGACGGCCTTGGTGATGTCCTCGTCCGTGAGCGGTACGAGCGTCTGCAGCGCCTTGCCGTCTTTGGCGGCGAACGGCCCCTGCACCTGCTGCGCCCCGGGGAGCTGCTGCAGCGCCGTGACGTCCGCGGCGGCCTTGGCGCGGTCGGCCGCGGTGATCCCGGTGGACCGCTCGTAGACGATGACGGCGGGCATCGTCTCGTCCTTGCGGAACTGCTCCTCCAGCTCCACGACCTGCGTGGACTCGGCGCCGGCGGGCAGCCAGGCCGCCGCGTCGTTCTCCTCGACGTCGCCGAGCTTGCCGGCGAGCGGGCCGAGGGCCACCAGCAGGACGACCCAGACGGCGAGGACGGCCCACTTGCTGCGGCGTCCGGCGATCAGTCCGGCGAGCCGGCGGGCGGGCGGTCTCGGCGGGGGAGGGCTCGGTGTGCTCATGGTCCTCTCCTGAAGGCTCGGTCAATCGAGATATGTCGTGTCTGCCGCATATTCTCTCGGTTGCCGAGAGGATGTCAAGTACTATCGCGAGATTGCGGCGGTGCGGATGCGAGCGTTCCGGACGGGAGAGGCCGGCGGGCGCCTCCCATCCCCTCAATCGTCGCCAGGAGGCACCCGTTCGCGCGTCCAGCGAGAGAAGGGAACGCGCCTACTTCTCTCGGGGCAGGAGAGGACCGCGGTCTACCCCTTGAGATGTAGACCGCGTCCCGGCACGCCGAAAGCCGGAGGATCCGCGGTGGGATCCCCCGGTCGGCCGTGCGGGAGTCCTAGGAGGTCAGGCGACCTTTTCGGACGAGGAGGACGTGCTGGACGACTTGCTCGACGAGGAGGAGTCACTGGAGGACGAGGAGGAACTGCCCGAGTCGGACGAGCCGGACGAACCGTTCGCCGAGCCGTTGGACGAGCCGTTCGACGAGGCCCCCACGGTCGAGGACGACGTGCCCGAGCCGCGGCTGTCGGTGCGGTAGAAGCCCGACCCCTTGAAGATGATCCCCGCCGCGGAGAACACCTTGCGGAGCCTGCCGCCGCACGCCGGGCATTCGGTCAGCGAGTCGTCGCTGAACTTCTGCACGACCTCCAGAGGCTCGCCGCACTCGGTGCAAACGTACTGATACGTCGGCACGGTTCCTCCTAGCTGACTCAGCCCGGCGGAGGTCCGCGGACTGGCACTCACTCTGAACGACTGCTAATGGTACCCGCGTCTGGAACGCGGTTCGTCCCCGGCCTGTTCCCGAGTCGGTCAGGGAACCGTCCGCGAAGGTCAGGCGCCGGTCTCGCCGAACCAGCCCGCGAGCCTGCCCTTGCGGCTGACCGCGCGCAGCCGGCGTTCGGTCGCCTCCCGCACCGCGTCGGTGGTGACGACCAGGAGCGTGTCGCCCGCCGCGAGGGGCGTGGAGGGCTCCGGGACGAAGCTCGACCCGTTCCGCACGACGAGGGTGACGGCCGCGCCCGGCGGCAGCCGCAGCTCGAAGATCTCCACGCCGCTCATCAGCGAGTCGGGCGGGATCCGGACCTCCAGCAGGTCGGCGTGCAGTTCCTCCAGCGGCGCCGCCTCCACGTCCAGCTCCCGGGCCTGCTCGTCGTTCTTCAGCCGGCACCAGCGCGCGACCAGCGGCAGCGTGGGGCCCTGGATCAGGGTGAACAGGACGACGATGTTGAAGACGATCGCGAACAGCCGGTCGGCGCTGGGGACGTCCGCGACCATCGGGATGGTCGCGAGGACGATCGGGACCGCGCCGCGCAGCCCGGCCCAGGACGTGAAGATCTTCTCGCCCCAGGTCAGCTTGAACCCGACCGTGGACAGCGCCACCGACACCGGGCGGGCGACGAGCAGCAGCACGAACCCGACGATGAGCGCGGGAAGGACCTGGTCGGGGAGGTCGCCGGGGTCGGCCAGCAGCCCGAGCATGACGAACAGCCCGATCTGCGCGAGCCAGCCGACGCCCTCCGCGAAGCCGCGCGTGGCGGGCCGGTGGGGCAGCCGCGCGTTCCCGAGCACGACGGCGCTGACGTAGACGGCGAGGAACCCGCTGGCGTGCAGCAGCGAGGCCGCGCCGTAGGAGCCGACGGCCAGCGACAGCACCGCGATGGGGTAGAGGCCCGACGCGGGCAGGGCGATGCGGCGCAGCGCCTGCGCGCCGAGCCAGCCGATCGCGATGCCGATGACGGCGCCGGCCGCCAGCTCGTACACCATCTCGCCGAGCAGCTCGACCAGGTTGGGCGCGCCGGCGTGGGCGCTGAGCGTGACCACGATGATGACGACGGGGGCGTCGTTCATGCCGGACTCGCCCTCCAGCAGGCCCATGAGCCGGGAGGGCAGCGGCAGCCGCCGGAGCACCGAGAACACGGCCGCCGCGTCGGTGGGCGCGAGCACGGCGCCGAGCAGGAACGCGGGCCGCCAGTCCATGCCGACGAGCCACATGGCGGCGACCGCCAGCACGGCGATGCTGATCAGGGTGCCGAAGAAGGACACGCTGATCGCGACGGGCACCGCCGGCCGCATGCGCCGCCAGGCGGTGGTGATGCCGCCCTCGTAGAGGATCAGGACGAGGGCGGCGAGGCCGAGGGTCTCGGCCAGTTCGGCGTTGTCGAAGTGGATGTGGAGGGGGCCGGACTCGCCGATGAAAAGGCCGAGGCCCATGTACGCCAGCAGGGTCGGGAGTCCCGCCTTGTGGGACAGCCTGACCGCGATGATGGCGCAGAGTACGAGCGTGGCCCCGAGGAGTAGCCAGATGTCGAGATGCACATCCCACCCTTCGGGGTCGTCAAAGTTGAACGTTTAGGAATCCTACAGATTCAACGGTCGATCGCCCACTTTGTGTTGATGGACGGCATGTCGGAAACCGGCACTATCGCCGAATGACCTGCGGTTTTACCCCGTTGACTATGTTATGCACCTCCCGTCCCTGTACAGCGGCGGTGACGTTGTCGCGCACCGCGGCGATGAGGTTCCGCCGCGACTGGACGGACGACCCGGCGGCGTGCGGCGACAGCAGGACGTCCTCGCGGGAGCGCAGCGGATGGTCCGGCGGCAGCGGCTCCCGGTCGAACACGTCGAGGGCCGCGCCCGCCAGCCGCCCCGACTCCAGGGCGGCGAGCACGGCGTCGTCGGGCGCGATGCCGCCGCGCGCCACGTTGACCAGCAGCGCCCTCTCCGGCAGCAGCGCGAGGCGGGCCGGGCCGATCATGCCCCTGGTCTCGTCCGTCAGCGGCAGGGCGAGGACGAGGATGTCGGACGCCGCCACCAGCGCGTCCAGCTCCCGGTACGTCGCCGCCGCCTCGGGGCGCCGCCGCCTCGTCCAGTACGAGACCGCGCAGCCCAGCGCCGCGAACAGCCGCGCCGCCTCGGCGCCGATCGACCCGAACCCGACGATGCCGACCCGCTGCGTGTGGATCTCCCGCGGGTCGCGCGCGGCCATCTCCGCCTGCGGCCACCCGCCCGCGCGGACCGCCCGGTCGCCCCAGGCGAGGTTCCGGCACAGCGCGAGCGCCGCCCCGAGCACCCATTCGGCGACGCAGCGCGCGTTGAAGCCGGCCGCGTTCGCCACCGGGACGTCCGCGGCGGTCAGCGCGGCGAGGTCGAGGCGGTCGACGCCGACCGCGGGCACCTGGACGAACGACAGCCGCCGCGCGGCCGCCACGGCCTCGGCGTCCAGCACGAGCCCGTGCGAGAAGTCGGCGATCACGATGTCGGCGGACGGGAGGGCGGCGAGGAGGCCGGCGCGGTCCCGGGTCGCCGGGAACACCACCTCGGCGGCGCCGCCGAGCGGCTCGAACATGGCGCGGACGGTCTCCCGCCCGATCGGGGCCAGGGACAGGATCCGCCACGGCGCCGTCATCTCGACCTCCCCAAGAACCCCTGCGCACCGCGTGCCGGCCGCCGAGGCGCGCCCGCTACGCGATCTTGTGCCTCCCAGCCTATGAGCCCGCCGTCCGGGCACGGCGGCTCAACCCCGGCGGGCTCAGCCCGGCGAGTTCGACCCAGCGGACTGGCTCAGCCCGGCGGGCTCGGTCCGGTCGGTTCGGCCGGGTCGGTTCAGTCGGCTCGGTTCAGTCGACTCGGCCCGGTCGGCTCGGTCGGGTCGGTCGGCTCAGCTCAGCCGGATCAGGCCCTCGGACGGCGTGACGGCGGCGCGGACGCGCTGGTCGTGCGGCTCGGCCGGCAGCGCGTCCACCAGTTCGCCGTCGTACAGCAGCGCGACCGTGAGGATCGCCGGGCCGACGCGCGCGAGCGCCCGGTCGTAGGAACCGGCGCCGCGGCCGAGGCGCACGCCCGTCCGGTCGACCGCGACCGCCGGGACGAGGACGACGTCCGCGCCGGCGATGGCGCCCGGCCCGCGCGGCGGCTCGGACGGCTCCAGGCACCCGCGCGCCCCGGGGACGAGCGAGTCGGGGCCCTCGTAGGACGCCCAGTCGAGGTCGCCGTCCGGGAGCAGGAGCGGGAGCAGCACGTACGCGCCGCGCTTCCACAGCGCGAACAGCAGGCTCCCGGTGTCCGGCTCGTCGCCGATCGAGGCGTACGCCGCGATCGTCCCCGCCATCTCCACCTCCGGGACGGTCAGCAGCGCGTCCCGGATGGGCCGCGCCGCCGCCGACCGGGCCTCCGCCGGCATCGCCGCACGCCGGGCCAGCATTTCCGCGCGGAGATCGGTCTTCGAAACGATGTCGTGCACGCTGTCGTCCTCACGGATGGCTAGGGTCGGTACATGGCCGACATTGCACCTGTGCTCAAGGCGGTCGTCCCGGCGGCCGGCCTCGGTACCCGATTCTTGCCCGCCACCAAGGCGACCCCCAAGGAAATGCTGCCGATCGTCGACAAACCGGCGATCCAGTACGTCGTCGAGGAGGCGGTCGACGCCGGCCTCACCGACGTCCTGATGGTCACCGGCCGCAGCAAGCGGTCCATCGAGGACCACTTCGACCGAGCCTACGAGCTCGAGGAGGCGCTGCGCGCGAAGGGCGACGAGGAGCGGCTGGACGCCGTGCACGAGTCCAGCGACCTCGCGATCATGCATTACGTCCGGCAGGGCGAGCCGAAGGGCCTCGGGCACGCGGTGCACTGCGCGCGCCAGCACGTCGGCCGGGAGCCGTTCGCGGTGCTGCTCGGCGACGACATGATCGACGCCCGGGACAAGCTGCTGCGGCGCATGATCGAGGTGCGCGAGCAGTACGGCGGCAGCGTCATCGCGCTGATGGAGGTGGCGCCCGACCAGGTGTCCGCGTACGGGTGCGCGGCCATCGAGGCGACGGACGAGGACGACGTCGTGCGCATCTCCGACCTCGTCGAGAAGCCGTCCGCCGAGGAGGCGCCGAGCAACTGGATCATCATCGGCCGGTACGTCTGCGATCCCGCGGTGTTCGACGTCCTGGAGAAGACCCCGCCCGGGCGCGGCGGCGAGATCCAGCTGACCGACGCGCTGCGCACCCTCGCCGACATGCCCGCCGACCAGGGCGGGACGGTCTACGGCGTGAAGTTCCGCGGCCGCCGCTACGACACCGGCAACAAGCTGGAGTACCTGCGGACGGTCGTCCAGTTCGCGGCGGAACGCCCCGATCTGGCGCCGGAGTTCATCCCGTGGCTGCGCGAATTCGTCCAGCGGGAGCACGGCGTGGGGGACGCGGGCGGCGCGTGACGGCCCGCCACACTGGGGAGCGTGGTCATGAGAACGGTCGATGAGCATCTGACGGAGATCCTCGGCAGCGTGAAGGTGCTGCCGCCGCTCGACCTGGCGCTGCTGGAGGCGCAGGGCACGGTACTCGCCGAGCCCGTGTCCGCGCCGGTGCCGCTGCCGCCGTTCGACAACTCGGCGATGGACGGCTACGCCGTGGTCGCGTCCGACATCGCGGCCGCCACCGACGCGGCCCCGGTCGCGCTGCCCGTCGTCGGCGACATCGTCGCGGGCGACTCCGGCGTCTCGGCGATCCGGCCCGGCCTGACCGCGCGGATCATGACGGGCGCGCCGCTGCCCGCCGGCGCCGACGCGGTCGTCCCGGTCGAGTGGACGGACGGCGGGAACGCCACCGTCAAGGTCTTCCGCGCGGCGCCGCCGGGGAACTACATCCGGCGGTCCGGCGAGGACGTCCTCGCCGGGCAGGTCGTCGCGGAGGCGGGCACGCGGCTCACCGCGCCGCAGATCGGCATGCTCGCGGCGGTGGGACGGCCCCGGGTGACGGTGCGCCCGAAACCCCGCGTGGTGGTCGTCGCCACCGGCGACGAGCTGCGCGAACCCGGCTCCACGCTGGCCCCGGGCCAGATCTGGGAGTCGAACAGCTTCATGCTCACCGCCGCCGTGGTCGAGGCGGGCGGCGTGGGCTTCCGGCAGGCGACCGTCGAGGACGAGCCGGGGAAGGTCCTGGAGATGCTCCACGACCAGCTCGTCCGGGCCGACGCCATCGTCACCACCGGCGGCGTCTCCATGGGCACCAGGGACGTCGTCAAGGAAGTGCTCACCGGCACGGGGACGGTGGGTTTCCACAAGGTGGCCATGCGTCCCGGCAAGCCGCAGGGGTTCGGCCTCCTCGAAGGCACGCCCGTGTTCACGCTGCCTGGAAACCCGGTGAGCGCCTACGTCTCGTTCCAGGTCTTCGTGCGTCCCGCGCTGCTCGCCATGCAGGGGCTGGCGCCGGAGCCGCTGCCCACCGTGAGCGCGGTCCTGGCCGAGGACGTCACGTCGCCTGCGGGGCTTCGCCACTTCCTGCGCGGCAGGCTGACGTTCGGACGCGGCTCCTACAGCGTCACCGCCGCCGAGGTGCAGGGCTCGCACCAGCTGGGCTCCCTCTCGTCGGCGAACGCGCTCATCGAGCTTCCGGAGGACGTCGAGGCCATGCCGGCCGGTTCCCACGTCAACGTGCTGAGGTTGCCGTCTTGACAGAGTTCACCCACCTGGACGCCACGGGATCGGCCCGCATGGTCGACGTGTCGGCCAAGGACGTCTCCGCCCGGACCGCGACGGCGACGGGTTTCGTCCGGCTGTCGCCCGAGTGCGTCGCCCTGCTGCGCGCCGGCGACATCCCCAAGGGCGACGCCCTGTCCGTGGCCCGCATCGCCGGGATCATGGGGGCCAAGCGCGTCCCCGACCTCGTCCCCCTGTGCCACCCCATCGCGCTGCACGGCGTCACGGTCGACCTGGAGATCCGGGACGACGGCGTGGCGATCAAGGCGGTCGCCCGCACGGCCGACCGCACCGGCGTCGAGATGGAGGCGCTCACGTCCGTCAGCGTCGCCGCGCTCGCCCTGATCGACATGGTGAAGGCCGTCGACCCGGCCGCGGTGATCACCGACGTGCGGGTCGAGGAGAAGACCGGCGGCAAGACGGGGGTGTGGCGGCGTTGACCAGGGCGATGGCGGTGACCGTCTCGAACCGCGCCGCCGCAGGCGTATACGCCGACAAATCCGGGCCTGTCCTGGTCGAGATGCTGGAGGACCTCGGCTGCCAGGTGGACGGCCCCGTCGTGATCCCCGACGGCGACCCGGTCGAGGAGACGCTGCGCGACGCGGTCGCCGCCGGCTACGACGTCGTCGTCACGACGGGCGGGACGGGCCTCACCCCGACCGACCAGACCCCGGAGATGACCCGCCGGGTCCTCGAATGGGAGATACCGGGCATCGCGGAGGCCGTCCGGCTGGAGGGCCGCGAGAAGGTGCCCGCCGCGATCCTCTCCCGCGGCCTCGCCGGCGTCGCGGGCGGCACCCTCATCGTGAACCTCCCGGGCTCGACCGGCGGCGTCCGCGACGGCATGACGGTGCTGGGCCGCGTCCTGACCCACGCCCTGGACCAGATCAAGGGCGGCGACCACCCCCGCCCTTGACGCGGGAGGTCAGCGCGGGCCGAGGACGCAGAACTCGTTGCCCTCCGGGTCGGCCAGGACCGTCCACGGGACGTCGTCGCCCTGGCCGACGTCGGCGTCGGTGGCGCCGAGCGCCTTCAGCCGCGCCACCTCGACCGCGGGATCGTCGCCGCGGTACGGCCGCAGGTCCAGGTGGACGCGGTTCTTCACGGTCTTCACGTCGGGCGTGCGGAGGAATTCGAGGTACGGCCCCACGCCCTTGGAGGAGCGCAGTGTCGCGTGCTCGCCGGCCACCTCGTGGACGGTCCAGTCCATCGCCTCGCCCCAGAACCGGGCCATGGCCCGCGGATCCGCGCAGTCGACCACCACCGCGGCGACCGGCCCGGTGTCCTGGTAGACCGGGCGGGGCTCCAGCACGCAGAACTCGTTGCCCTCCGGGTCGGCGAGGACCGTCCACGGGACGTCCCCCTGGCCGATGTCGGCGGGCGTCGCGCCGAGATCCCGCAGCCGCGCGACCAGGTCCGCCTGGTGGGTCGCGGACGTCGTGGCGAGGTCGATGTGCACCCGGTTCTTCCCCGTCTTGGGTTCCGGAACGCGAAGGACGTCGATGCAGAGGGCGCTCGGGTCGGGATAGTCGAAGCCCTCGGGTTCGAGGTTGGTCACGCCCGGTCCTTCGCTGTCGATGCTCCAGCCGAGCGCCTCCGCCCAGAACCGGCCGACCACAGAGTCGTCCTGGGCGTTCATCGCGATCTGAACCAGCCGTGCAGCCATGACGGCGATCCTATGTACGCCCGGACAGGACGGCGAAGTCACGCCTTACCTGCGCGTCCGCGCCGTGCGACCATCACATGCGTGCACCGAGAGGATTCCATGCCGGAGGACGAGCCCCCTCGCGGGACGATCCTCACCAACGCCCGGATCGTGACGCCGGACGGCGTCCGCCACGGCGACCTCCACATCGCGGACGGCAAGATCACGACAGCGGCCGCCGGTGACGAGATCGACCTCGCCGGACGCTACGTCGTCCCCGGCTTCGTGGACATGCACGTCCACGGCGGGGCGGGCGCGTCCTACCAGCGTCCCGACCGGGCCCGCCGCGCCGCGTCCTTCCACCTGGCCCACGGCACCACGACCACGATGGCCAGCCTCGTCACCGGCGACGAGCGCGAACTCGCGGACGCCGTGACCGGCCTGGCGGACCTCGCCGCCGACGGAGTGATCGCCGGCATCCACCTGGAAGGCCCCTACCTGTCCCGCGACCGCTGCGGCGCCCACGACCCCGCGCTGCTGCGCGCTCCCGACCTCGCCGAGTTCCGCCGGCTCGTCCGGCTCGGCCGGGGACACGTCCGCATGATCACCCTCGCCCCGGAACTGCCCGGCGCCCTCGACCTGGTGCGGGAGGCCGCGGGCTCGGGCGTCATCGCGGCCGTCGGCCACACCGAGGCCGCCGGCGACACCGTCCGCGCCGCGTTCGCCGCCGGCGCCCGCGTCGCCACCCACCTGTTCAACGCCATGCGGCCGCTGCACCACCGCGAGGGCGGGCCGGTCGCCGCCGCGCTGAACGACCCCCGCGTCACCGTCGAGCTGATCAACGACGGCGTCCACGTGGAGCCCGCCGTGGCCCGCCTCGCCTTCGCCGCCGCCGGACCCCGCGTCGCGCTGATCACCGACGCCATGGCCGCCGCCGGGATGGGCGACGGCGACTACCGCCTCGGCGTCATGGACGTCCAGGTGCGCGGCGGCCGCGCCACGCTCGCCGGCGGGACGACCATCGCCGGGAGCACGATCACGATGGCGGACGCGTTCCGCCGCGCCGTCACCGACGTCGGCATCCCCATCGAGGACGCCGTGCGCGCGGCGTCCCTCACCCCGGCGCGCGCGCTCGGCGTCGCCGACCGCTGCGGCTCCCTGGAGCCCGGCAAGGACGCCGTCCTGGACGGCGACCTGCGCGTCCTCCAGGTGATGAAACAGGGCACGATCGTCCCGCGTGCCCGAATTCTCGGCGACAATTGATGGCGTCCAGAGGTCCGCCCAGGGAATCATGGAACCGTGGAACGTTTACGGGGATGGCCGGTCACGCTGACCGAGGGTCCCGTCGGGCTGCGCCCGCTGCGGCACCGCGATGCCGCCGTGTGGCGTGAGCTGCGGGTCCGCAACGCCGACTGGCTCCGCCCGTGGGAGCCCACCAACCCCGAGACGCCGCTGTTCCGCAGCGGCCTCGGGCCGTACCTCAGCATGGTCCACACCATGCGCCGCGAGGCCCGCCAGGGCCTCGCGCTGCCCTGGGTCGTCACGCACGAGGACGAATTCGCCGGTCAGCTCACCATCGGCGCGATCGTCTGGGGCTCCGCCCGTTCCGCGCAGATCGGCTACTGGGTGGACAAACGGGTCGCCGGACGCGGCGTCATTCCCACCGCCGTCGCGCTCGCCGTGGACCACTGTTTCTTCACCGTCGGACTCCACCGCCTCGAAGCCAATATCCGCCCGGAGAACACCGCGAGCCGCCGCGTCGTCGAAAAGCTGGGATTCCGGGAAGAGGGAATTCGGCGCCGCCACCTGCACATCGACGGGGCCTGGCGCGACCACATCTGCTACGCCCTCACCGTCGAGGACGTGCCCGGTGGCCTGCGCGCACGCTGGCTCGCCGAGCGCAAACAGGCATTTCCCCGCCGCACATGAGCCGGCCGTGACTTTCCCTCCGTAAGAATCCTGCGATCGAGAAGGCCCGGCAAACGGAGAGTAACGGCGAGATCGATCTCGCGACACACCGCCCCTTATGCTCGTCAACCTCTGACACCCCCTCGTACCGTGCGGGGCGTGACCCTGCTCCCATTGCACGTTCGCGCGCCGAAAGTCGGCCCGCCTGTTAAGCGTGCCCTGGGACGGTGGGGCCGGTGAGCAGCGCAGTCCTCTATCTCGCCATCGTCGCCGTCTGGGCGATCGTCCTCGTGCCGATGTGGCTGCGCCGCGACACCGAGACGACCGGTATCTCCCGCCTTCTCCACAAGCGTCCCGACGAGGACGAGGCGGAGGAAACGCTTCCCGAAGAGGCCCCGGAACCCCGGCCCCGCCGCCGGGTGACCCGGGCCGCCGTCATCGCCCGGCGCCGCCGCCGCACCGCGGGCCTGACCGCCCTGGTCCTCACCGCCGTCGCCGTCGCCGCGTCCGGCGTCGCGCCCTGGTGGGTCGTCCCGCCTCCGGCGGCCCTGCTGGCCGGCCACCTGGCGCTGCTCCGCGTCGCCGTCGGCATGGACGCGGCCCGCCGCCGCGCCGCCGCCAAGGCCCGCGCCGCGGCCCGCGCCCGCGCCCTGGAGGCCCGCCGCGCCGCCGAGGCCGCCGAACCGGCCGAGGTCATCGACCTCATCACCCCCGACGAGGTCTTCGACCAGTACGCCGACGACCGCCGCGCCGTCGGCGAATAACAGGTGCGCGAGCACTCCCCGATGTTTGCTAACCTTACGGAGTCCTCGGGGCTGTGGCGCAGTCCGGTAGCGCACCTCGTTCGCATCGAGGGGGTCAGGGGTTCAAATCCCCTCAGCTCCACGAGTCGGGCCACCCTGGTCGACGCTTTGCGTCTTCCCTGGTGGCCCGCTGTATTCAACCGGGGGACACCCCCGGACCCCCGATGGTCAAAGGCCGGTCCCACACTGGGAACCGGCCTTTTTGATCTCCGTATGGCAGCGAAATACAGCTACGGCCCAAGCCGAGTCGCTTGCCGAGCTTCCGCAGGGCCTTCCGCGTGGCCCCCCGTCGAGTGAGGATGGCGAACGAGACGGAGCGGCTGGCGGGTTTCCTGTACGAGATCGGGCTCTCAAGCGCTACAAGCGCACTGGCTGGCTTGTGGCGGGCGTGAAGGATCCCGAGAACATCGCCGATCACCGAGCGTCAGACGCGCGGCCTGCCGGAGGTGGTCACCGCGATGATCACAGGCGCCGTCGCGGAGTACGAAGGCAAGGTCAGTCCCGAGGCGATGTGCGCTCGCGACGCCGACGAGCTTGAGTGCCTCATCCAGGCCATCGAGTACCGGGAGCACGGCAACCAGAACACCCGACCGTGGATAGACAGGTTGCTCGCCACCACACCCGCGATCTGTGAGGCGAAGGGGTCACCGCGGCTGTTTGTTGGGGGTTTTAGTTAGGGCTTCCTTGGTTAGGGTTTCCATGCGGCGGCAGGCTCGGGCGTAGAACCTTACCTGGGTTAGGCGGCCGAAGAGCATGAAGCCCAGGCGGACTATGGGGTTCGGGATGGAGCCTCGTTGCGAGAAGACGTGAATGTGGAATTCGACCTCGCCGGTGTCGAGCCATTTACGTACCTCTTGGTCCATCTGGCCTCGTTCTAGGTGGCCCTCCAAGGTTCGGTAGTTCCAGCCCCACACTCGTGCGCGGCGGCCGTCCTGTTCGATGTATCCGTCGACGACCCTGCCGATGCGCAGGCCCAGGTAGAAGCGCAGGCCGTAGAAGCGGCCCTGCAGGAGCATGTCCTGGCCCGGTTCGGGCGGTCCCGAGCGGCAGACCTCGCGGATGATGCCCGGGTCGGCGTACGCGTAGTTCTTCACCAGGTCGCGGGCTATCTCCCAGCTTCCGCCGGGCACCGGGGGGCCGGGCGGCTCGGGCGGCAGCGGCTGCCGGTAGTCGTCGACGTGCCAGCCTTTCTCCGGGCGGCTCATGTCGTGCTGGTCCGGATCGAAGTTCAGGGGGAGCCGGTGCAGGGCGGCGCGTTGCTGCATCATCCGGTGCTGGACGCGGGTCCCGCCGCTCATTGGGCGTCCTCCCCGGAGGTCTGCTGGACGGCGTCGTATGTGGGGCCGCGCACCTGCTGGAACAGGCCGGCCGGAGGCAGGCCGCGGATGGGGTTCCGGGCAGGGTTGAAGCGCGTGCTGTCGTTGTGTGCGGATTTCAGGAGTTGCAGTTCGCCGAATCGTTCCCAGGGGCCGAACTCGGTCGCCACTACCAGGGTCAGCCGTAGTGGCTCGTCCATGGAGTGCGCGAGTGCGGCCAGGTCGGCCGGGATGGAGGGTTCGGGCGCGACGGCGCCCAGCAGGATGCGGCGGTCGCCGGCTCTGTACGGGAGCAGGGAACTGTAGAAGGACGGGCTCCAGTGGGTCGCCGGGCGCAGCAGGTGGCGGCCCAGCGGGGTGTGTCCGGTCGTGGCCAGCAGCAGTTCCGCGGGGGCATCCCCGGCCTGGTGCCAGCGCAGTGCCAGGCCCAGGAAATCCGGCAGCGGCGGTGGCAGGCCGACTGCTCGGGAGAGCCGGGCTTCGCCGTGCAGTTCCGCGTGGTCGTCCAGGAGCGGTACGCCCCAGTGCTGGGACGTTCCGTGCAGGACGAGCGTGGCGTCGAATACGAGCCCCTTGGGATGCAGGGGGCGGTCGCGCAGCCGCGCCGCGAGGGCGAAGGTGCGCGCGAATGCCGTGGTGATCGCCCGGGTCACCAGTTGCCTTCCGGGGGCGGAGACCTCCGCGCGCTCGGTCTGGACCTCCACGTCGCCGTCCATGCGGCCGCCGGACAGCTCGGCGACCCGGGTGCAGAAGTGCGCCCACATGTGGAGCTGCATCTCTTTGGCGATGCCCACTCTCTCGTAGAGGACCTCCGCCAGCCGGTCGCCGCTCCGCGCCCACGACTCGATTGTGAACACGAGGTCGTCCTCCCGGGCATCGGCCGCCCGGAACTCGATCTCCCCGGCCTCCAGATGGCCGCGGAGCGTCGCGAACCGGAACGACACAGGTGTGCGTTCCACGACGCGCACCGGGCAGTTCCAAGGCCCCGGCATGTGGACGACGTACTCGTCCCCCATTTCCAGGGGGCGGGACGTTCCCGAGGTCTTGTCGAAGACCGCGATCTCCACCGGCGACGCGGCGTTGAGGTCGTCGCCCAGGCGGTCGATCAGTTGCGCGGCGTTCAGCGGGCTGCCGGAGATCCTGACCGTGTATCGCCGCTGGTAGAGCGGGCCGACGCCGTGCCGGGCGTGCTGCAGCCGGTCCCCGCCGCGCCGCGGGAGCCGCTCGACGTCCGAGCGGACCCCCGTGCGCAGCCTGCGCCGCGGCACCCCGCGGGAGCGCCGCAGCCAGCGCCACGTCGCGAGGCCCATGCCCGCGGGCCAGCGCAGCGCGCGCAGGCGGCGCCGCGAACGTATGCGCATCACGTCCCCCGATTCCGCCCCTGGCGTTTCACCGACGCGGCGTACCCGCGATGACCAGGGCGAACCATGCCTCAGGGGCGCAGCAGGGCCTTGATCGCGCGGCGTTCGTCCATGGCCTTGTACGCCTCGGCGGCGTCCTCCAGGGGCAGGGTCAGGTCGAAGACAAACGGGCTTGAGTGTCAGGGCGCGGACGCCGGGCGGCTCACCGGCCGGTCCGACGGCGTGGGTGGGATCAGCGCCACCGGGCAGGCGGACATGCGGAGGCACGCCGTTCTGACCGGTCCGCGGGGTCTCGGCGCGTCGCCCAGAACCAGGAGGTCCGCCTTCGCCGCCAGGTGCAGCAGGGTCCGGACGGGGTTGCCGAAGGCCAGCTCCTGCCGGACGCGCACGGGGGGCTCGGCGCCCAGGACGGCCCGGATGTCGGCGGCCAGGGCGCGGCGCGCACGCTCGCGTTCCCGGTCGAGGGACGCGATCAGCCGGTCGCGGCGGCCGTGCCACGAGCGGACGGCCAGGATCTCGGCGTGCCGCCGCGCCGCCTCGCCGGCGGCCCAGTGCAGGGCGGTCAGGGACGCCGGGGAGCCGTCCACCCCGACGACGATCCGCGCCGGGGCGGGAGGGTGCACCGGCCGCGGTGCCCGTGTGCTCAAGGATGTCTCCCTCGGTGGTGAGGTGCGGCCCCTCATGCTCGCGGCGTGCGCACCGGGCTCCCCATGGCCAAGGGTCCTCAGCGGCGGGGACGAAGGTCCGTTCAGGTGAGGGCGAGCACCTGCATCGCCAGGCGGGCGGCGCGGCCCCCCTCCTGTTCGGCGACCGCGAGCGCGGCGGGGGCGTCGAGGTCGCTGAGGAGCGCCTCGGTCACGGCCGCCTCGGCTGCCGGGGAGCGGTCGGCGCGGCCGGCGGCGGTGTGCAGCCGGTCCAGGCGGGCGGCGGCCTCGTCGAGGACGCCGGGCGTGTAGTCCCATTCGTCGTGCCACGGCGCGGTGATCAGCATGAGCCGCACGGCGGCGGGCGGGTGGTCGGGGACCAGGTCGGAGACCAGGACGAGGTTGCCCGTCGACTTGGCCATCTTCACGCCGTCCCGCCGGACCATGCCGATGTGCAGCCAGGTGCGGGAGAAGGGGCGCACGCCGGTCAGCGCCTCGGCCATCGCCGACTCGTAGGCGTGGTGCGGGAAGCGCAGGTCGGTGCCGCCGGCGTGCAGGTCGAGGGACGGGCCGAAGGTCGTCATGGCCATCGCGGCGCACTCGGCGTGCCAGCCGGGACGGCCGGGACCCCACGGGCTGGGCCAGGCGGGTTCGCCCGAGCGGGACGGGCGCCACACGGCGACGTCGAACGGATGCTCCTTGCGCGGATCATCCGGTTCGTCCCCGTACTCGGCCAGGAGGGCGTGGGCCTCGTCGCGGGCCAGGCCCGTGCGCCGGCGGGCGTCGGCGCCGCGGAAGTACACGGCGCCGTCGCGGACGTAGGCGTGGCCCGCGGTGAGCAGGCCCTGGGCCAGCGCGATGACCTCGCGGACGTGGTTGTGCGCCCGGGGCTGGTGGTCGACGGCGCGTACGCCGAGGGTGTCGAGGTCGCGCTCGAAGTAGTACTGCTGGACGGCCGCGAAGCTGTCGTAGGGGCTGCCGGCGCGGTGCGCGGCCTGGTACAGCACGTCGTCGACGTCGGTGACGTTGCGGCAGACGCGCACGTCCCCGCCCGCGTGCCGCAGGACGCGGGCCGCGACGTCGGCCCAGACGAAGGTGCGGGCGTGGCCGAGGTGGGTGGCGTCGTACGGGGTGATCCCGCAGACGTACATCCGGGCGGGGCCGACGACCGGCAGCGGGCGGCCGCCGATCCGGAGGGTGCGGTCGGGTGCGTTGAGTTCCACGGGGGTTCCGGTCCTCACGATGGTCGGTAAGCCCAGAAGGCCGTCATCCTCCCAGTGTGCGAAGTGGGAGGTAAAGACCGAACCGGGACCTTGGTCCCGGCCGCAGGGGACTTTGGGACCCTGATCCGCGACCCGCCGCGTCAGAGGCTTGGGGCATGGCAGAGCTCTCCGGCGGGGTGCGGGCGCGGGTCGTCGCGGTCATCGGGGCGTCCCACGAGGGCGGGACGGTCCTCGACGGCCTGCTGCGCGGTGGTTTCGACGGCTCCGTCTACGCGGTGAACCCGCACTGCGCCGGGAACGGCGCGGGCGGCGTCCGGTGCGTGGCGACGCTCGCCGACCTGCCCGAGCCGCCCGACCTCGCGGTCATCGCCGTCCCCGCGTACGCGGTGCCCGGCGTGGCGGGGGCGTGCGGCCGGTCCGGCGTGCCCGCCGTCGCGGTGGCCGGCGCGGAGCTGTCCGATGAGCAGGAGCGCGGGCTGCTCGCCGCCTGCCGCGAGCACGGGATGCGGCTGGTCGGGCTGGACGGCCTCGGCGCCTGACGCCGCCGCGCGCCGGTCAGCCGTCCTTGCGCGCCACGGCCGTCCAGCCGGCGTCGGTGACGTACTCGCCGCCCGCCGGACGCCATTCGTGCAGGCGGACGACTCCCGGGTCGAGGACGGTCAGCCCGTCGAGGAGCGCGGCGACCTCGTCGCGGGTCCGGGCCACCAGGGGCGCGCTCGCCGACTCCGAGCGGTAGGTCTCGCCGACGCGGATGTTGCGCTGCTCCTCGGCGGCCGCGTGGGAGAGGACGACGTGGCTGCCGGGCGGCACCGCGTCGATCAGCCGCCGCATCTTGCCCGCCGGGTCCTCGGCGTCGGGCAGGAAGTGCAGGACGGCGACGAACAGCAGGCACACCGGGCGCGAGAAGTCGAGCAGCTCGCGGGCGGCGTCGAGTATCTCCCCGGGGGAGCGCATGTCGGCCTGGACGATCGAGGTCTGCGCGTCGGTGGCGAGCAGCGCCCGTGCGTGCACGACCACCATGGGGTCGTTGTCGACGTACACGACCTTCGCGTCGGGGCGGACCGTCCGCGCCACCTCATGGACGTTGCCCTGGGTGGGGAGGCCGGTGCCGACGTCCAGGAACTGGTCGACGCCCTCACCGGCGACGAAGCGGACGGCGCGCTGCAGGAACGCCCGGTTCGCGCGGGCCACCCCCTCGACCGTGGGGAGCGCCTCCAGCACCTTCTTGGCGGCGGCACGGTCGGAGGCGTAGTTGTCCTTGCCGCCGAGGAAATAGTCGTACATCCGGGCCACGCTCGGGACGGTCGCGTCCTCGGGCCGGTCGCCCGCGGATTCGCCGTCGGATCCGCCCTTCACGTGCTCGTCGTCCACGGTTGGGACCTCCCGGCGGGTTCAGTTCATGATCAATCAGTGTACGACGGACATTCCGCCCGGACCGGAGGAACGCGAGGGCGGCGTGTCTAATCCTCGGTGACCAGGGAAGATCCACGGCAGAAGCGGGCTCCGCGTCCGCTTCCACTCGGTACCATGCATGATTGCCGCAGGGCAGAGATGCGGTCGGAGGGACGGTCATGACCGGCAGCGGGGAGCGCGTCGGCGATCACCCGGGTCGGGGGGCGCCGCAGGCCGCCGAGCCGTCCGCCCCGCCGCGGCGGCTGCCCTTCAACGCGGGCACGCTGAAGGTGGCGCGGGGGATGGTCGTGCAGTGCGCGACCGCGGCCGGGCTCGACGAGGACCGCGTCCAGGACGCCGAGCTCGTGGTCAGCGAGCTGACCGCCAACTCCGTCGAGCACGGCGGCGGCAGCGGCGTGCTGTGCCTCTGGCACGACGCGACGCACCTCATCATCGAGGTCAGCGACGCGGGGCACATCGACGATCCGCTGGCCGGGCGGCGTCCCGTCCCGCCCGACACGGTCGGCGGACGGGGCCTGCTGCTCGTCCACAAACTGGCCGATCTGGTCCGCATCCACACCGGCCCCGGCGGGACCACCATCCGGGTGTACTTCACCCGTGCGATCATGTGATCATGAGCGAGGTCTCCGCGCGCGGGTACGGACCGGATCACGAGTCGCCGTTCGCCTTCGGGCTGCACCACGTGCAGCTCGCCATCCCGCCCGGCAGCGAGGACGACTGCCGGGCCTTCTACGTCGACGCGCTCGGGATGCGCGAGATCGCGAAGCCGCCGGAGCTGGCCGCGCGGGGCGGGCTGTGGGTGCGCGCCGACGACCTGGAGATCCACCTCGGCGTCGAGCAGGGCTTCCGCCCGGCGCGCAAGGCGCACCCCGGCATCCGGGTCGCCGACCTGGACGGGCTGGCCGAGCGGCTGGCCGAGCACGGCGTCGAGGTGACATGGGACGGCGCCTTCCCCGGTCATCGCCGCTTCTACGCGTCCGACAACCTCGGCAACCGGCTGGAGTTCCTGCAGCGGGACGCCTCCGCAGCGGAGGGCTGACGCTCAGGGGAAGCCGCCGGCGCGGCCGAGCAGCGCCGGCACCGGGCTGCCGAGGCGCTCGCCCAGCCACGCCGCCGTCTCGGTGAGCGGGGCCATCCGGACGCCCGTGGCGACGCCCATGCGGTCGAGCGAGTAGAGCAGGTCCTCGGTCGCGATGTTGCCGGTCGCGGCGGGCGCGAACGGGCAGCCGCCGAAGCCGCCGGTGCTCGCGTCCAGCGCGCTCACCCCGTGGTCGAGCGCGGTGAGGGCGTTGGCGTAGCCGGTGTTGCGCGTGTTGTGGAAGTGGCAGCGCAGCGGGACGCCCGGGGCGGCCTCCGCGGCGCCGGTCAGCAGCGTCCGCACCTGCGCGGGGACGCCCACGCCGATCGTGTCGGCCAGCGCGATCTCGTCGGGCTCGCTCTCGGCGACCCGCCGCACCAGGTCGAGGATGCGGCCGGCGGGCACCTCGCCCTCGAACGGGCAGCCGAACGACGCGGCGATCGTGACCGTGCGGAAGAGCCCGGCGGCGCGCGCGTCGGCGGCGATCCGCGCCCAGTTGGCCACCCCCTCCTCGACCGTGCAGCCCTGGTTGCGGCGGCTGAACTCGTCGGTGGCGACGACCACGACGTTGACCTCGTCCACGCCGGCGGCGAGCGCCCGGTCGAGCCCGCGCTGGTTGAGAACCAGCCCGGCGTAGCGGACGCCCGCGGACCGGGGGACGCGCTCCATCACGGCCTCGGCGTCCGCCATCTGCGGGACGCGCTTCGGGTTGACGAAGCTGACCGCCTCGATCCGCCGCAGCCCGGCGGCGACGCTCCGCTCGATCAGCCGCACCTTGTCGGACGCGGGCAGGACCGCGGCCTCGTTCTGCAGCCCGTCCCGGGGGCCCACCTCGATCAGTTCGACGCTCGCCATCGGCCATCCCTTGTATGCAATGCGCGAATGCTCTGCAGAATCGTTCAGGTCAGACTCTTGTGTCAAGCGACCTCAATGCATATCTTGCATGCAATCAACGGAACGAGGGGGTTCGGATGGTCCGTGCCGTGGACCGTGTGTACACGCGGCTGCGCGCCGACATCCTGGACGGCGTCCACCCGCCCGGCGCGCGGCTCGGCGAGGCCGAGCTGGCCGAGCAGACCGGCTCCAGCCGGACGCCGGTCCGCGAGGCGCTGCGCCGGCTGGAGGTCGAGGGGCTGGTCGAGGTCCTGCCGCACCGCGGCGCCCGCGTCCCGGACTGGACGCCGGAGGACCTGGAGGAGATCTACGACCTGCGGATGCTGCTGGAGGGCGCCGCCGCGCGCCGCGCCGCCACCCGCATCGAAGGCAAGGACGCCGACCGCATGGCCGAGCTGTGCGACCTCATGGAGCGGGCCACCGCCGCGGGCGACGGCCAGGACCTCGACCGGGTCGCCGAGCTGAACGCCGAGTTCCACGGCATCGTCCGCGCCGCCGCGGCCAGCGCCCGGCTGGTGTCGATGCTCAACGCCGTCGTGCAGCTCCCGCTGGTCATGCGCACCTTCCACCGGTACTCGCCGGACGACCTCGCCCGCAGCTGCGCCCACCACCGGGAGCTGGTGGCCGCGCTGCGGGCGGCCGACGGCACCTGGGCCGAGTCGGTGATGCGGGCCCATGTGCTCGCCGCGAAGGCGGTGCTGCTGCGCGCCGCCCGCGACCAAGCGCCGGCCGGCGACCGGGACGACACCGGCGGCCAGGACGGCACAGACGGCACGGACGGCCGGGACGACGCGACCGAAACGAGGATCCGCTAGATGTCAACGCACGACGGCGCCCCGCGGGACGCCCGGGGACCGCTCGCCGACCTGCGGGTGGTGGAGATGGGGCAGCTGCTCGCCGGGCCGTTCTGCGGCCAGCTGCTCGGCGACTTCGGCGCCGAGGTGATCAAGCTGGAGTCGCCGGGGACGGGCGACCCGATGCGCCAGTGGGGGCGGGAGAAGCCGCACGGCAAGTCCCTGTGGTGGCCGGTGGTCGCCCGCAACAAGAAGTCGGTCACCTGCAACCTGCGCACCGCCGAGGGGCAGGACCTGGCGCGCCGGATCATCGAGCGCGCCGACATCGTGGTGGAGAACTTCCGCCCGGGCACGCTGGAGCGCTGGGGGCTGGACTTCGAGTCCCTCCGCGAGCGGAACCCGGGGCTGATCCTCGTCCGCGTGTCCGGGTTCGGGCAGAGCGGCCCCTACGCGCCGCGCGCCGGATACGGGTCGATCGGCGAGGCGATGGGCGGCATCCGCTACGTGACCGGCGACCCGGGCAACCCGCCGTCCCGCGCCGGGATCTCGCTCGGCGACTCGCTCGCCGCCGTGTTCGCGACGATCGGCGCGCTCGCCGCCGTCCACCACCGCGGCAACACCGGCCGCGGCCAGGTCGTCGACTCCGCCATCTACGAGGCGGTGCTGGCGATGATGGAGTCGCTGCTGCCCGAGTGGGCCGTCGCCGGCTACCAGCGGGAGCGCACCGGGTCGGTGCTGCCGAACGTGTCGCCCAGCAACGTGTACCCGACCGCGTCCGGCGAGATGATCCTGATCGCCGCCAACCAGGACACCGTGTTCGCGCGGCTCGCCAAGACGATGGGCCGCCCCGAGCTGGCCGACGACCCCCGGTTCGCCGGGCACGCCGCGCGGGGCCGCAACATGGCCGAGCTGGACGAGCTGATCTCCGCCTGGTCGGCGACGCTCGAGACCGCCGATCTGCTGGAGACCCTCCACGAGGGCGGCGTCCCGGCCGGCCGCATCTACACCGCCAAGGACATGTTCGAGGACCCGCACTTCGCGGCCCGCGAGGCGATCGTGCGCCTCGCCCACCCCGACTTCGGGGAGCTCCCGATGCACAACGCGTTCCCCAAGCTCAGCGAGACGCCCGGGGCGGTGCGCCACCCCGGCCCGGCGCTCGGCGAGCACAACCGGGAGGTGTACGGCGGCCTCCTGGACCTCCGAGAAGACGAGATCGCCGCGCTGGCCGAGCGCGGAGCCATCTAGAAGCGAGCCGAAATGATCGAGCACGGCATCGGGAGGCCGGCATGGGTTATCGCCTAGGCGTCGATGTAGGGGGCACGTTCACCGACGTGCTGCTGGTGGACGAGGAGACCGGGGTCAGCCACCGCGCCAAGACCGCGTCCACCCCGGCGGACCAGTCCGAGGGCGTCCTCAACGGCATCCGCAAGGTGTGCCGGGACGCCGGGATCGAGCTGTCCGAGGTGGCGCACGTGCTGCACGGCACGACGGTGGCGACCAACGCGATCCTGCAGGGCAGGGGCGCGCGGGTCGGGCTGGTGACCACCCAGGGGTTCCGGCAGGTGCTGCAGATCGCCCGGTCGTTCGTGCCGGGCGGGCTGGCCGGCTGGATCATCTGGCCGAAGCCCGAGCCGCTCGCCCGGCTGGAGCACACGGTCGAGGTCCCCGGCCGGATCGCCGCCGACGGCTCGGTCGTCGCCCCGCTGGACGAGGACCGCGCCCGCGCCGAGCTGCGCCGCCTCGCCGGGGCCGGCATCGAGGCGCTCACGATCTCGCTGATCAACTCCTACGCCAACGACGAGCACGAGCGGCGGCTCGGCGAGCTGGCCGCCGAGGAGCTGCCGGGCGTCCCGGTGTCGCTGTCCAGCCGCGTCCTGCCGGAGATGCGGGAGTACGAGCGGACCGTCACGACCGTGGCGAACAGCTACGTGCAGCCGGAGGTCGCCCGGTACGTGAGCAACCTCGACCGGTCGCTGACCGGCAGCGGGATCGCGGCGCCGCTCGCGGTGCTGCGCAGCGACGGCGGGCTGACGCAGGCGGCGAAGGCGGCCGAGGACCCGGTGGCGCTGCTGCTGTCGGGCCCGGCGGGCGGTGTGACCGGCGCGGTGTGGTTCGCCGAGCAGGCCGGGTACCGCGACTTCCTCACGTTCGACATGGGCGGCACGTCCACGGACGTGGCGCTGGTCCTCGGCGGGCGCCCCCGGATCGGCCGGGAGACCAGCGTCGGCGACCTGACCGTCCGGGCGACCAGCGTGGACGTCCGCAGCGTCGGCGCCGGCGGCGGATCGATCGCGCACGTCCCCGAGCTGACCAAGGCGCTGCGGGTCGGGCCGCAGTCGGCGGGCGCCGACCCGGGCCCGGCCGCGTACGGCGCGGGCGGCACCGACCCCACGGTGACCGACGCGAACGTCGTCCTCGGGTACCTGCCGACGGAGCTCGCCGGCGGGGAGATCACGCTGGACGTGGAGGCCGCCCGCAAGGCGGTGGGCGGCATCGCCGAGGCGATGGGCCTGCCGAGCGTGGAGGCGGCTGCGGCGGGGATCATCGACATCGTCAACGAGAACATGCTGGGCGCGCTGCGGCTGATCAGCGTCCAGCAGGGCTTCGACCCGCGCGACTTCGCGCTGATGTCGTTCGGCGGGGCGGGGCCGCTGCACGCGAACGCGCTCGGCAGGCTGACCGGTTCGTGGCCGGTGATCGTGCCGCCGTCGCCGGGCGTCCTGTGCGCCTACGGGGACGCCACGACCTGCGCCCGCGACGAGAGCGCCCGCACGATGGTGCGCCGCTTCTCCACCCTCGACGACGCCGAGCTGCGCGCCGTGCTCGCCGAACTGGAGGACGCGGCCGCCGCGCGCCTGGAGTCGGAGGGCGTCCCGCGCGGCAGCCAGACCGCGACGTACCAGATCGACCTGCGCTACCACGGCCAGGGCTTCGAGATCCCCGTCGAGATCGACCGCGAGACCGTGGACGGCGACCTGCTCACCGAGCTCGGCGCCGCGTTCGACGCCGAGCACAAGCGGCTGTTCTCGTTCCTGCTCGACAACGAGCGCGAAGTGATCAACCTGCGGGTGACGGTCAGCGGGCCGCGCCCGGAGGTCGCCTGGCGGACGCTGCCGGAGGGGGACGGCGACCCGTCCGGGGCGCTGGTCCGCGAGACCGAGGTGTGGATGGACGGCGCGCACGTGCCCGCCCGCATCTACGACCGCGCGAAGCTGCGCGCGGGGGACGTGGTGACCGGCCCGGCCGTCGTGGTCGAGATGGACTCCACCACCCTCGTCCTGCCCGGGCACGCCGCGACCGTGCACCCGAGCGGCAGCCTGCTGATCCGTCCCACTGAGGAGGGCTGATGGCCGAGATCCTGCAGACCACCACCGAGCCGGTCGGCCGGGTCGACGTCGACCCGGTCACCCTGGACATCATCGAGAACGCGCTGCGCAACGCGCGCTACGAGATGGACGAGGTGCTGTTCCGCACCGCGCTGTCCCCGGGCATCCGCGAGCAGCACGACGAGTTCCCGCTGATCGCCGACCCGTCCGGGAAGATGGTGGTCGGCCAGTTCGGGCTCTCGGTGCCGGACTTCCTGGACAACTTCGACGGGACGATCGGCGAGGGCGACATCCTGATGACGTCCGACCCGTACGCGTGCGGCGCGGCGATCAGCCACGCCAACGACTGGCTGCTGGTCGTGCCGATCTACCACCGGGGCCGGCTCGTGGGCTGGTCGTCGATGTTCGGCCACATGTCGGACGTGGGCGGCAAGACGCCCTGCTCGATGCCCGCCGACGCCCGCACCATCTACGAGGAGGGCGTGGTCGTCCCGCCGTTCAAGCTCTACGAGGGCGGGGAGCTGAACGAGGCGGCGCTGCGCATCATCCTGAACCAGGTGCGGATGCCCGACTGGAACCGCGCCGACCTGAACGGCCTCGTCGCGGCCTGCACGACGGCGGCGCGGCGGGTGAACGAGCTGTGCGACCGGTTCGGCGTCGAGACGTACCTGTCCGCGCTGGACGCCCTGCTCGACCGCAACTACCAGGCGATGAAGGTGCTGCTCGCGACCCTGTTCGAGGACGGGCAGACGCTGGAGTTCGCCGACTACATCTGCGACGACGGCTGCGGCTACGGCCCCTACGAGCTGAAGATCTCGCTGACCCGGCACGGCGAGAAGGTCCACCTGGACTTCAGCCACGCCGCGCCGCAGGCGGTCGGGCCGGTGAACTACTTCATCAACGAGAACCTCGTCCGGATGTTCTTCGGGATCTACGTGATCACCGTCGCCGACCCGCAGATCCTGTGGAACGACGGCTTCTACCCGCTGATCGACGTGACGATCCCCGAGGACTCGTTCTGGAAGCCGCGCCACCCCGCCGCGCTGAACGCCCGCAACCACGGCATCGGCCGGGTGTTCGACCTGTTCGGCGGGCTGCTCGGGCAGACCAACCCGGAGATCCTGAACGCGGCCGGGTTCTCGTCCTCGCCGCACTTCATGTACTCCGGGCACTACACGTCCGGTCCGCGCGAGGGCGAGTGGTTCCAGCTGTACTCGATCGGGTTCGGCGGCGTGCCGGGGCGCCCGGTCGGGGACGGCCCGGACGGGCACTCGCTGTGGCCGTCGTTCGTCAACATCCCCTGCGAGTACCTGGAGTCGTACTACCCGCTGCGCATCGAGCGGTGGGAGACGATCGCCGACTCCGGCGGCGCCGGCCTGCACCGGGGCGGCAACGGCGTGGACGTCGCCTACTGCTTCGAGGAGCCGGGCACGATCGCGATCCACGACGACCGCTGGCTGACCTACCCGTGGGGCGTGAACGGCGGGCGGCCGGGGGAGCGGGGCCGCAAGTGGATCGACCGCGCGGACGGCACGCGGGAGGTGCTGCCCAGCAAGGTCCACGACGTCCCGGTCGCGCCGGGCGACGTGCTGCACTTCGTGACCTGGGGCGGCGGCGGATGGGGCGACCCGCTCGCCCGTCCCGCCGAGCTGGTCGCGACGGAGGTGCTGCGCGGCCTCGTGACCGTCGAGGGAGCCCGCGACGGGTACGGCGTCGTCTGCACCGCCGACGGCGTCCTCGACGAGGAGGCCACCGAGCGGCTGCGGGCGGAGAAGGCCGCCGAGCGGACGGAGATCCCCGTGTTCGACATGGGCCCGCCGCTGGAGGAGATCCTCGCCCGCTGCGAGGAGGAGACCGGGCTGCCCGCGCCGCGCCCGCCGGTCGACGTCCGCTCCGCCGACGCTTTGCGGCGATGACCGGCGACATCGTCGCCGGCTACCGGGAGTCGGGGTTCGGGGAGAGCCTCGGCTGCGGCCGGTCGCCCGCGGTGCTGGTGGTCGATCTCGTCCGCGCCTACCTGGAGGACGGCTCGCCGCTGCGCGCCCCGGTCGAGGACGCGCTGGCGGCGTCGGTGTCGCTGATCGGCGCGGGGCGGGCGGCCGGGCTGCCGGTGCTCTTCACGCGTGTGAGTTACCGGCCCGGCGGCGTGGACGGCGGACTGTTCCGCCGCAAGATCCCGGCGCTGCGGGTGTTCGAGGAGGGGAGCCCCCTCGGCGACTTCGCCGAGGGGGTCGCCCCCGCGCCGGGGGAGACGGTCGTGACCAAGCAGTACGCGAGCTCGTTCCACGGGACGTCGCTGGCGGCGACCCTGACCGCGTCCGGCGTCGACACCCTGTTCATCTGCGGGCTGACCACGAGCGGCTGCGTCCGGGCCACGGCGACCGACGCCCTGCAGCACGGGTTCCGCCCGCTCGTGGTGGACGAGGCGTGCGGCGACCGCGACCGGCGCCTGCACGAGGCCAACCTGCTCGACCTGCAGGCCAAGTACGCCGACGTGATCTCACTGGACCGGGCGCTGAAGCTGATCGGCTGACCGGCCGGTCGCCGGCCTGCGGCGTGCCGCCTTCGCCCGCGGGGCGGCGGCATGGGGGCGGCGCGCCGCGGGTCAGTTCTTCTGGGCGTGCCGCGCGGCGGCGGTGTGGAGGGCGAGGGACAGTTCGACGGCGCTGTCGACGACCGCGTCGAGGTCGTCGCCGAGCCGCCCGTCCGCCCACCGCTGGGCCAGCTCGGTCATCGCGCCGGTGAACATCGTCGCGGCGATGACGACCGGCAGCCGCGGGTTCTCGACGTTGCTCATCGCGAGCACGCCGTCCAGCAGGGCGGTCTGCGCGGCCCGGCGCCGCTCGGCCAGCACCTCGTTGCCGGGCGCCTCCGCGAACAGGACGCGCCCGCGCCGGGGGTCGTCGCTGATGAAGCGCAGCACGCTGCGGATGCCCGCGCGGGTGCGGGCCTCCGGGCTCGGGCCCGCCTCCTCGACCGCGGCGTCCAGCACCTCGGCGAGCGCCGTGGCCTGCCGGTCGTAGACGGCCGCGAGCAGCTCGGCGGTGTCGGCGAAGTTCTCGTAGAAGTAGCGCGTGTGCAGCTCGGCCTCGCGGCACACGGCGCGCACCGTCAGGCCCGCCTCGCCCTCCTCGCCGAAAAGCCGGTACGCGGCCCGGACGAGCATCGCGCGCCGCTCGTCCCGCCGCCGGCTCGCGGGGACCCCGGCCCACCGGGTGGACGTGGCCGTGCGCGCGTTCGCCATGCCCCGACGATACCGGCCCTCCCGCGATCCGAGTCTGGACACGGATGTACCCAGACAACTACTCTGGCTACAGTCGTCACCAGAACTGGGAGTGCAGATGCCGGGGAAGACGAACATCGTCGCGACGCGGTTCGAGCGGGCCTTCGACACCGAGATACGCTCCAGGTTCTTCAAGGGCCTGAACTTCGCCGGGCCGGAGGGCGACCCCGGCTGGTTCGGCCCCGGCAGCGCGGTCTGGTACGTGCATTCGCACCTGCCCACGCTGCTCCTCGGCCTGGTCGGCGCCGCCTACATCGAGGGCCTCGACCCGAGCATCAGCTGGATGGCCTACGACCACTCCCGCATCCCCGAGCGCGTCGACGGAATCCCCACCGGCAACATCGACCCGGAGGGCGCCGCGGTCCGGCTCGGGCACTCCCTGTCGTTCTTCATCGGCACCGCCTACGGCTCCACGCCGACCGCCGAGAAGCTGGCCCGCACCGTCCGCGCCATGCACCACACGGTGAAGGGCACCCGGCCGGACGGGCTCGCCTACGACGCCGACGACCCCGAATGGCTGCGCTGGAACTACGCCACCGTCGTCTGGGGCATCGCGACCGCGCACGAGCGCTACCACCGGCGCCCGCTGCGCGACATCGACCGCTACTACCGCGAGTTCGTCCGCGTCGGCGAGGCCCTCGGCGGCACCGACCTGCCCGCCACCAAGGCCGAGGTCGCCGAGTGCCTGGAGTCCTACCTGCCGCGCCTCGCGCTCACCCCGATCAAGGCGTTCCAGACCGGGCCGAACCTGCGCGACAGCAAGCTCAAGCCCTGGGAGCCCGGCGGCCCCTTCATGGACTGGGCCGCTCGCGACATGCTCCCGGGGTGGGCGCAGAAGCTCTGCCTCTACCGGCCGCCGAACCCGGTGCGGCTCCGCGCCCGCCGGGCGGCGCTGTGGCTCGTCCTCAACGGCCTGCACGACGCCACCGGCCCGATCAGGGAGTACCGCGAGGCCGAGGCCCGCGTCGCCGGCGGCGTCTCGGCGCCGGTCGCCTCGACCGCGCCGACCACCCCCGACCCCGCCCTCACCCGGGACGAGGTGGAGGCGATCGCCTGACCCCGGCCCCGCGCCGGGTTTCGCCGTCGCGGGCAGCGCTCCGGTGCCGGGCGGGCGCCGATGACTTTCCGCTGCGGAGGCAGTCCACAGAACAGGCGGTCCGCTCAACGGCCGTCGTTCTGATGGGAGGCCGGATGTGCGAGCGGACGCGTGCGACCACGACCGCCGGGAGCGGCGCCGGGCTGCTGGACCGGGCGATCGGCTTCGCGCTGACGGCCGTCCAGGGGGTGGCGCCGGACATGCTGGGGTGCCGCACGCCGTGCGCGTCCTGGGACCTCGCCATGCTCGTGCTGCACCTCGGCGAGTCGCTGGCCGCCCTGCATGAGGGTCTGAGCGGCGGACGCGTCGGACGGTCGCCGGGGGAGCCGCCGGACGATCCGGTGTCGGCGCTGCGGGTGCGGGCCGTCCGCGTCCTGCGGGCGTCCGCCGCGCTGCGGACGGTCGCCGTCGGGGACCGGCGGCTGCCGGGCGACCTGCTGACCGGCGCGGGCGCCCTTGAGGTCGCCGTCCACGGCTGGGACATCGCGCAAGCCACGGGGGAGCGGCGGGCCGTCCCGCCGGTGCTGGCGGGCGACCTGCTGGCGGTGGCGCCGCTCGTGCTGCCGGAGCCGCGCGGCCCGCTGTTCGCCGACCCGGTCGAACCCGCCCCGGACGCACCGCCCGGCGAACGGCTCGTCGCCCTCCTCGGCCGCCGCCCCCTGCGCTGAGACCGCTCCGCCGGAACGTGCGCCGGAGGCGGACCGTTTCGCCGAGGCGCTGCGATAGATCGCGGCGCCCCCTCGCCTCCAGGGCAACCGAATGCCATTCTGGTTCCCGGGACGCAACGAGGCATGGAGGGGTCATGGCGATCGCCATCAGCGAGGAGCACCGCGAGCTGGCCGGAACGGCGCGCTCGTTCCTGCGCGACCGGGGTGCGCGCGCCGCGAACCGCGCGCTGCTGGACGCCGAGAAGGAGACGCTCCCCGACTTCTGGACCGGGTTCGCCGGGCTCGGGCTGCTCGGCCTGCACCTCCCCGAGGAGCACGGCGGCGGCGGTGCGGGACTGCCCGAACTGGTCGTGGTCGCCGAGGAGCTGGGCCGCGCCGCCGCGCCCGGCCCCATGCTGCCCACGATGATCGCCTCGGCGGTGATCGCGGCGTCCGGGACCGGCGAGCAGCGGGCGCGCCTGCTGCCCGGCCTCGCCTCCGGCGCCGCCCCGGCCGCCCTCGGCACCGGCGGCTCGCTGACCGCGGCGGACGGCGCCGCGACCGGTGACGCGGGCGTCGTGCTCGGCGGCGGCCTGGCGGAGCTGCTCGTCCTCGCGGCCGGCGACGACATGGTCGTCGTCCGGGCCGACGCGCCCGGCGTCACCGTCGACGTCCCCGCCAACCTGGACCCGGCCCGCCGCTCGGCCCGCGTCACGCTGGACGGCGCCGCCGCCGACGTCCTCCCCGGCGCGCGGCCGCACGCGGTCGCCGTCGCCCGCACGCTCGTCTCCGCCGAGGCGGTCGGCGGCGCGCTCGAATGCGTCGAGAACGCCGTCGAGTACGCCAAGGTGCGGCAGCAGTTCGGCCGCCCCATCGCGACGTTCCAGGCGGTCAAGCACCACTGCGCGAACATGCTCGTCGCCGCCGAGCTGGCCACCGCCGCCGTGTGGGACGCCGCGCGGGCCGCGTCCGGGCCCGCCGACCAGTTCGAACTGGCCGCCGCCGTCGCCGCCGCGCTCGCGCTGCCCGCGTTCACCGCCAACACCGGCCTCAACATCCAGGTGCACGGCGGCATCGGCTTCACCTGGGAGCACGACGCCCACCTGCTGATGCGCCGGGCCGCCACACTGGCGGCCGTGTTCGACCCGCACTCCGCCGAACGCGACGTGACCCGCCTGAGAGCCGCCGGCGTCGTCCGCGAAACGTCCCTCGACCTGCCGCCCGAGGCCGAGGCGCGGCGCCCCGAGATCCGCGCGCTGGCCCGCGAGATCGCCGCGCTGCCCGCCGCCGAGCAGCGGCGGAAGCTCATCGACACCGGCTACCTCCAGCCGCACTGGCCGCGCCCCTGGGGCGTCGAGGCGAGCGCCGGGCTGCAGCTCGTCATCGAGGACGAGTTCCGCGCCGCCGGCGTGAAACGCGCCCAGCTCGGCATCACCGGCTGGGTGATCCTCACCCTGATCCAGCACGGCACCCAGGACCAGATCGACCGCTGGGTGCGGCCCGCGCTCACCGGCGAAGAGATCTGGTGCCAGCTGTTCAGCGAGCCCGAGGCAGGCTCCGACGCCGCCGCCGTGAAGACCCGCGCCGTCAAAGTCGACGGCGGCTGGCTCGTCAACGGCCAGAAAGTCTGGACGAGCGGCGCCCAGCACTGCCGCTGGGGGTTCGCCACCGTCCGCACCGACCCCGACGCCGCCAAGCACGCCGGTGTCACCATGGTCGTCATCGACATGGAGCACCCCGGCGTGGAAGTCCGCCCGCTCCGCCAGATCACCGGGGGCTCCGACTTCAACGAGGTGTTCTTCTCCGACGTCTTCGTCCCCGACGCCGACGTCGTCGGCGAGCCCAACAAAGGCTGGACCGTCGCCCGCGCCACCCTCGGCAACGAGCGCGTCAGCATCGGCGGCGGCGTCGGCGGCCCGCCCGGACCCGACTTCATCTCCCTCTACCGCGAGCACGGCGACCGCGTCCCCGCCGCCGCCGAACGCGTCGGCGCCCACCTCGCCGAAGAGCAGGCCCTCCGCCTCCTCAACCTCCGCTCCGCCGAACGCGCCGTCGCCGGCGGCGAACCCGGCCCCGAAGGCAACATCACCAAGCTCGTCCTCGCCGAACACGGCCACGCCACCGCCGACCTCCTCGCCGAATTCGCCGGCCCCGCCACCGCCTTCAACGAGGGCCTCGGCCAGTTCGCCGGCCTGATGCGCCTCGGCTCCCGCGGCATGTCCATCGCCGGAGGCACCTCCGAGATCACCCGCAACCAGATCGCCGAACGCATCCTGAAACTCCCCCGCGACCCGCTGTGCTAGCCCAGGGGGGTGTTTGCCCAGGGGGGCGACCCCCTGGAACCCCCGTTAGCGACGCAGGCGATCCTCGCTCCTTTGTTGCGGTCGCTGTGCCTGTTGCGGTTTGTGCGGGGTCGCTGCGGTCACCTGCGTCGCCGGGCATGCCCGCTCCGGGCGCTAGAGCGCCCTCCGCGTGCCTGCCCGCGGCCGCCGCTTCGGTCTGCGTGCCGGCTCGGGTCTGGTCCAAGAGGGTTTGAAGTGTGCTCGTCCAAGAGACGGCTGTGTTGGTTCAGGGGGCGCCCCCCTGGAATTGCCGTTGGCGACGTAGGCGATCCTTGCGACTTTGTTGTGGTGGGTTGTGGGTGTGTAGGCGCGCTCGCGGGGGGCGTTGTGCCTTGTGCCGGGCATGCCCGCTTGGAGCATTTTCTGCGGGCATGTCCGGGTGGGTTGGGTTAGGGGCGGCGGCGGTTTTGGGGGAGCAGGGACGGGTTTCCCGTGCGGTGGTCGATGCCGGGCATGTCCGTGCCCGGGGGGACGACCTCGTCGATCGCGTCCAGGACGGCGGCGTCGAGGCGGAGGTCGGCGGCTGCCAGCAGGTCGTCCAGCTGGGCCATCGTCTTGGGGCCGATGATCGTCGAGGTGATGGCCGGGTGCTCGCCGACGAAGGCGAGCGCCATGTGCGTCAGCGGCAGCCCGGCCTCCTCGGCGATCTTCGAGAGCCGCTCGACGGCGTCGTACCGGGCCGGGGCGCTCGGGTCCACGTCGACGGTCCGCTGCCGCCACGCGGGGTTGTCCGAGGGCGCGAACCGCGAGCCGGCCGGCGGCTGCTCGTCGCGCCGGTACTTGCCGGTCAGCCAGCCGCCGGCGAGCGGGCTCCACGGGATCACGCCCATGCCGTGGCGCTGCGCGGCGGGCAGCATCTCACGCTCGATCGACCGCGCGAAGATCGAGTACTGCGGCTGCTCGCAGACGAAGCGGACGCCGCCGCGGCGCTCGGCCGCCCACTGCGCCTCCACGATCTGGTCGGCGGGGAAGGACGACGAACCCACGTAGAGGACCTTGCCCTGGCGGACGAGGTCGGTGAGGGCGTCGAGGGTCTCCTCCAGGTCGGTGTCCCAGTCGGGGCGGTGCATCTGGTACAGGTCGATGTGGTCGGTGTCCAGGCGCCGGAGGCTGTCCTCCACGGCGCGGACGATGTAGCGGCGCGACCCGCCGCGCCTGTTGCGCTCCTCGCCCAGCTGGAAGAAGAACTTGGTCGCGAGGACGACCTCGTCCCGGCGGCCCTTGATGGCCTTGCCGACGACCTCCTCGCTCTCCCCCGCGGAGTACATGTCGGCGGTGTCGATGAAGTTGATCCCGGCGTCCAGGGCCCGGTGGACCATGCGGACGCATTCGTCATGATCGGGGTTGCCGACGAAGCCGAACATCATGGCGCCGAGGGTCTGGGTGCTGACCTCGACACCGGTGCGGCCGAGCTTGCGGTACTGCATGTATGCGCTCCCTAGCTCAGGTGAACGCGCAGAACGCTAGGAGCTGGAGCGCGCTCCAGGTCAAGCCCGTCACGGGTCGTCGGTGATCTCCACCGCCCTGATCGTCAGGTCGGTGCCGCCGCTGACCGTCACGTCCGCGCTGCCGCACGGGCACACGGCGAGCGGTTCGCGCGCCGGGAAGGAGGTCCCGCAGCTGCCGCAGTCGGCCACGCCCTCGGGCTCGGTGATGTCGAGCCGGGCCCCGGCCACGCACGTCCCCTCTCCGGCGGAGGCGAAGCAGATTCGTACCGCGTCCGGCATGACTCCGGAAAGCTTCCCTATTTCGAGGTGGACGACCGCGACCTGAGAGTCGGGCATTTGACTGCAAATTGCCGCTATGAGGCTTTCTGTGACGGCCAGTTCGTGCACGCGTCCTCCGTCCGCTCGCCGGCGCGTTTCCGTAGCTCAGGCGCCTGTCCGGTGCCCCCGATGCTCCTCCGTAAACCTTCCGTTTACCAAATCCGGGAACGCTGGTCCGCCGATTTCCGGACAGGGTTTCGGTCCCATCCCGCCGGGCAGTCCGAATTCGTAATGATCATTGGGGGAGAGATGACCGCTGCGCCGGAACTCGGCATCGACCTGCTCGGGATCGAGGCGGGAACGGTCGCGGCGCCGCCCGCGCTGAACCTGCGGACCCGGCTGCGGCGGCTGGACGGCGGGCCCGTCCAGTGCGTGCTGCTCACCGCCGCCGTGACGATCGCGGCGGCGCGCCGCGACTACGACGACCCCGAACGCGAGCGGCTCACCGGCGTGTTCGGCACGCCCGACACCTGGGACAGGACGCTGCAGGCCCTGCCGTGGGCGCGCGTCGGCGCGACGGTGCCGACCTTCCGCGGCAGGACGGAGGCGACGCTGTCGCTGCCGTGCGGGCACGACATGCACACCGAGGCCGACCGGTACCTGCACGCCCTCGACGGCGGCGACGTCCCGCTCGACCTCGCCTTCGACGGCACGGTGTTCTACCCGGGCGAGGACGGGGCGTCCCGCACGCGGCAGATCCCGTGGCACGCCGAGACGACGGGGGTCCTCCCCGTCCAGGCGTGGCGGGACCTCGTGGAGGCGTGCCACGGCGCCTCCCGCTGGCTCCGCCTGGACGACGCGTGCTTCGGCCGGCTGGCCGCCTACCGGGCGCGCCGCGCCCACTCCTCGTTCGACGACACCGTCGACGAGCTGCTGCGGAAGGCCGAGCTGGAGCGCGAAGAGGAAGAACGGACCGTGTAGCGCGGTCGAAGAACTCACTAAGGAGGAATTGGCATGAGGAAGGGAATCCGCACGGGCAGGGGTGCCGCCCGGTCGGCGATCACGCTGTTCGCACTGTTCGCGCTCGTCGCGCTCGCCATGGCGGTGCCGGGGATGCGCCGGCGGCGCATGTCCTGACCGGAGACCGTGCACCCGGGCCATGGCGACCATCGAGCGGCACCTCGTCGGCTACCTGAAGGACACGCACGCCCTGCAGCAGCACGTCGAGGCGACGCTGAGCGAGCTGCTCACCACGGTGGCGGCCGAGCCGGACGTCTGCCGGCGGCTCGGCCGCTACTCCGAGCGGACGCGGCGGCACACGCGGGAGATCGAGGCGCGGCTGCGGGCGCACGGCTCGGCCCCGTCCATCGTCCGCGACGCGGGGCAGATGTTCGCCGCCGTGCTGGAGGCCGGCCTGGGGCGCAGCCGCCGCGACCCGGTCGGCCGCCACATGCGCGACGCCTACGTCGCCGCCCACCTGCAGATCGCGGCGGCCGAGATGCTGCGCCGCGTCGCCGACCGCGCCGGGGACCCGGAGACGGCCCGGGTCGCGACGGCCATGTGCGACGACGCGCACGCGCTGGCGGAGGAGCTGTCGAACCGCTGGGACCTGGCCGTGGAACTGTCGCTCCGGCAGCACGGCGTCCGGGACTGAGGCAGGAGACTCTCATGACCATCCGCGAGGAGCAGGTCCTCGAACGCATCGCGCGGGCCCGCGGCCGCAGGGCGCGGCTCCGGGAGGACGCCGTCACCCTGGCGCACGGGTCCGGCGGCAAGGCCACCCGCACGCTGGTCGAGGCGGTCTTCCAGGAGGCGTTCGGCAACCCGCTCCTGGACCGCCTCGACGACTCGGCCCGCTTCGCCGTCAACGGCGCCGACCTGGCCTTCACCACCGACTCCTACGTGGTGTCCCCGCTGTTCTTCCCCGGCGGCGACATCGGCGACCTGGCGGTCAACGGCACCGTCAACGACCTGGCCGTCTCGGGCGCGACCCCGCTGCACCTGTCCGCGGGCTTCATCCTCGAAGAGGGCTTCCCGATCTCCTCGCTGCGGCGCATCACCGAGTCGATGCGCGCCGCGGCGGAGGCGGCCGGCGTGGACATCGCCACGGGCGACACCAAGGTCGTGCAGCGCGGGAAGGCCGACGGCTGCTACATCAACACGTCCGGCGTGGGCGTCGTCGGCGCCCCGCCCGCGGGCGAGCTCCGTCCCGGCGACGCCGTCCTGGTGACGGGCCCGATCGGCGAGCACGGCGTCACGATCATGCTGGCGCGCGGCGAGCTCGACCTCGAAGCGGACCTCGCCTCGGACACCGCGCCGCTGAACTGCCTGCTCGCCGACCTCGCCTCCCGCTGCCCGGGCGCCGTCCGCCGGATGCGCGACGCCACCCGGGGCGGTGTCGCGACCGTCCTCAACGAGCTGGCGGCCGATGCGGGCCTGGCCGTCGTGGTGGACGAGGCGGCGGTCCCGGTGCGGCCCGCGGTCAGGGGCGCCTGCGAGCTCCTCGGCATCGACCCGCTGTACGTCGCGTGCGAGGGCCGGGCCGTGGTGGTGGTCTCGCCCGAAGCCACCGACGCGGCGCTCGCCGCGCTGCGGGCCCATCCCCTGGGCGCGGACGCCGAGGTGATCGGCCGCGTGCACGACGACCCGCCCGCCACCGTCCTGCTGAAGACCGCGTTCGGCGGCACCCGCATCGTGGACCTCCTGGTGGGCGACCCCCTCCCGCGGATCTGCTGACGGAGTCAGCGGGCGCGGAGGGCGGTCTCGATGGCCGCGAGCCTGTCCGCCAGGTGCAGCAGGGCGCCCACCGACGGGTCCTCGGTGCTGCCGGCGAGGGTCTGGGAGCGCCGGTAGGCCGCCTTGACCTCCGCCCAGCGTTCGGCCTCGGGCGGCGTCAGCGTTCCCCGGAGTTCGGACAGCTTGAGCAGGTTGGCCTCGGCGCCGGACGTGAGGGTCTGCGACTCGGCCCGGTAGTGGTCGTCGATCACCGCCTCCAGCTCGGCCGCGTTCATCACCGGGAGGATGCGTTCGGCGATCTTGTTCATGTCGCGGTAGGAGCCCTGGAGCCGGAACGGCGGCTCGGTGCGGGACGCGTCGTCCTGGGCGGCGGAGGCGATGTAGGCGCGGTTGACCGTCAGGACGACCTCCTGGACGTGGAGCAGCTTTCCGAGGACGGACAGGATCTCGTCCAGCTCGGCCTGGGAGTAGGGGTGCGACAGGCGGTCGGGGCGGACGGTCTCGTCGCCGGAGGCCAGCCGCACGAGCAGCTCGACGTCGTCGCCGTCGCGCGCCGTCAGGGGCGCCAGGACGGGGTTCGAGGTCAGGGCGTTCTCGATGTAGCTGAGCGCGAACAGGTCGTCCTTGCCGGACAGGACGTCGCCCAGGTTCCACACGTCCGCGCGGTTGGCGAGCATGTCCGGGATCTGGAAGCGCTGCCCCGACTCGGTGTACGGGTTGCCGGCCATGCAGACGGCGAAGCGCTTGCCGCGCAGGTCGTAGGTGCGGGTCGCCCCTTCGATGCGGCGCTGGGCGTCGCAGAGCGGGATGAACTTCTGCAGGAACTCCGGTGAGGTGTGCTGGATGTCGTCCACGTACAGCAGGACGTTGTTCCCCATTTCGAGGGCGAGGTTGATCTTCTCGACCTCGCGGGCCGCCGTCGCGTTGGGCGCCTGGGCCGGGTCCAGGGACGTCACGTCGTGGCCCAGGGCCGGGCCGTCCACCCTGACGAACGCCAGGCCGAGGCGGTCGGCGACGTACTCCATGAGCGTCGTCTTGCCGTAGCCGGGCGGCGAGATGAGCAGGAGCAGCCCCATCTGGTCGGTGCGCTTGCCGTCGCCGGCGGCGCCCAGCTGCTTCGCGAGGTTGTCCCCGACGAGCGGCAGGTAGACCTCGTCCACGAGGCGGTTCCGCACGAACGCGCTCATCGTGCGGGGCTTGAGCCCGGCCAGCCCGAGGCGCTTCTCCTCGGACGCGATCAGCTCGTTGCGGGCCTTCTGGTAGGCGCGGAAGGCGGGCACGCGCTCCGTCCGGAACCGGTGGGTGCGGGCGAGGACCTCGTCCAGGCGGAGATCGAGGCGCCGGTCGGCGATGCGCGGGTGGTCGCCGAGCAGGTTCTCGATCGTCGCGGTGAGCGCGGCGGGCGAGTCGTAGCGGGCCGACGCGCAGAGGAGCATCGCCACGGCCTCGAGGACGTCGGCCGGGTCGCCGTCCGCGCCCGTCCCCAGGTAGGAGCTGAGCCATGCCTCCGCGAGCTGGTGGCGGGCGGCGAGGGACCCCGCGTCGCGCAGGTCCGCGTCGAGCGGGGTGTCCCCGAGCGCCTGGGCGAAGCCCTTCAGGAGGGTGCGGGCGCCCTGGCTCGTCACGAAGCCCTCGGGCGCGGCGGCCAGTTCCTCCACCAGGTACTCGGCGGTGAGCGGGTCGGGGGCGGGCAGGTCGTTCGCCGCGGCGAAGGCGGTGATGGACGCGGCCAGCTCGGCGGTCAGGCCGGTCAGGGCCTCGGCCCGCCCGAACGCCTCGCGGGCGCGGACGAGGGAGCGGGCGCGGGCCGTCCACATGGTGCGTCCGGCCTCGTCGGCGCCGTGCGTCCAGAAGAGCTGTGCGGCGGCGCGGGCCGGCCCCGGGTACCGCAGCAGGCCCGCTTCGGTGCGCAGGCGCAGCAGCGCCTCCAGGATGCGGGCCGCGTCGTGGTCGTGGACGCCGCGCTCGTAGCCCTCGTCGTAGCGGTCGGCGGCGGCGTCCCGGACCAGCCCGGGCAGCCGGCCCTCGGCGGCGGCCCGCCGCAGCTCGCCGAGGGGCGCGGACGCGAGGATCGACGCCGCCAGGTACTCGGCCCGGTAGGTCTCCGGGGTCTCCGAGACGAGGGTCTGGCCCCACAGGTCGCGGGTCGCCGCGAACCCCTCGTCCCGGACGGGGGCACGGTAGTCGGTGCCGGTGATCGCGAAGGCGACGGAGCCGCGGTGCGGGACGAGGGTCAGCTCGATCGGGCGCGTGTTGACCGCGAACCGGTGCCGGCCCAGCCGGATCGTCCCGCCGCCGTCCCCGTACAGGTCGAGGCGGTCGCGCAGCGCGCGCCCCGCCTCCTGGCGGGCCGCCTTGACGCGGCCGTCCAGCTCCTCGGCGCGGACGTCGTCGTCCAGCCCGCGCAGCTCGTCGGCGATCGAGCGGAGCCGGGCCACCATCGCGTCGGTCGCGAAGTAGGTGTTGACCTCGTCCGGGGACGCCAGGGCCGCGGCGCGGCGGCGGACGCCGGACAGGATGCGCTCGGCCGACTCGGTGAGCCGGTCGGTGCGGCGGGCGCGCTCGTCCAGCAGCGTCTGCTTGCGGGACGAGAACGCCTCGTAGACCTCGGTCCGCTTCGTCTCCAGCTCGGCGAGGAACTCGTCCAGCTCGGCGAAGCGGGCCTGCAGCGTCTCCAGGCGCAGCAGGAGGCGGCCGAGCTGCTCGTCGCAGGCCTCGGGCGTGCCGGCGGTGGCGAGGGCGCCGGCGATCGACTGGTCGAGCAGCGCCAGCTCGGCGGCGAACGCGGCGCGGCCCTCGCGGGCGAGCAGCTCGCGGCGGCGGCCGTCGAGGACGGCGCGGGCCCGGTTGAGGCCGCCGAGCACCTCGCCGACCCGCTCCAGGATCGCGGTCCGCGCGGTCGCGTCGGTGACGTCCAGGTCGCCGACGACCTCGGTGACGACCTCCAGGCCCTCGTGCTGCGCGTCGAGGAGGTCGGCCAGGGGCGCGGCCTCCGCGGCCGTCCCGATGGCGCGGGCCGCCTCGGTGAGCCGGTCGACCTCGGCGTGGTAGCCGGTGAACGCCTCCTCCCGCTGGAGGAACTCGACCGCGCCGGCGCCCGCGTCCCGCAGCTCCGCCTGGACGGCCTCGGACAGCTCGTCGATCCGGGACGCGTCGACGTAGCGCAGGTCGCGCAGCGTCTCCAGGCGGCCCTGGGCGCGGCGGAACCCGGCCAGCGCCGAGATCCAGCCGTCGGCGGTCGACGGCGCCTCGGTCCGCGCCCGGCGGACCAGCGCGGCGATGTGCTCGGCGGCCTCGGCGACGGCGGAGGCCGCCCGGTCCGTGAGCGCCCTGACCTTCTCGTACTCGTCCAGCACCTGCCCGGCGGTCGCGCGGACGTCAGCCAGCGGCGCGGCGAGGTCGCCGAGCTCCTCCTCGGCGAGCCAGTGGTACAGGTCCGCGGCCCGCGTGCACGACGAGATCAGCGCCTCGAACACCCGGGTGGACGGGGACATCTCGTCCACCATCCGGGTGATCGACAGGCATTCGGAGATGCCGCGGACCAGGTCGGGGTTCCCGACGCGCTCCAGCGGCCCGGTGCCGACCGGCTGGGCGGCGGCGTGCGCGTCCGAGACGTACGGGGTCGTCCAGATCTGCATGGGGTGGACGCGGGTCGGTTCGTCGGAGAACGCCCGCATCACGACGAGCGTCCCGTCCTCGAACAGCGAGTACCCGTGGCACGTGATCGGCGTCGCGACCCGCTTGCGGATCACGTTGTACGGCAGCAGCAGCGACCGCCCGTCCTCCCGCGAGTGGAAGACGTAGAGGACGTCCTCGCCGTTGGGGGACCGGACGACCCGCTCGTACTCCAGCCCGGTCGCGTCGGTGTCGAACGTCTTCGCGGCGCCGGTGTCCAGGTAGTAGCCGCCCGGGAAGATGATCCCGTGGTCGTCGGGCAGCCGCCGGCACGCCTGCTCGATGCCGTCGAGCCGGGTGACCTCCTTGGTGCGGACGTTGAACACCAGGTGCCGCCACGCGGACTCGTTGTAGGGCCGGATCCGCAGCAGGATCAGCGCCCCGACCCGCGCGTGCAGGACGTCGGCGTCCGCGAGCGACTGCAGGGGCTCGTCGACCGGCTCGGAGTAGATGCCCTCGCCGGTGCCGGTGTTGTCCTCGATCTTCACGGTGAGGGTGCCGCCGATCGTCTCGACGAACACCTCGCCCTCGATCGAGATGTGCGGGTGCCGGCCGAGGACGTGGTCGTCCCGCGTGGTCTCGACCCAGTCGACGTCGTGCGCGGGCGGGAACGCGTGGTCGCGCTCGCCCTGGTTGTCCTCGTAGGCGACGCGGCCGTCCGGCGCCGTCCGCCAGCGCAGGACGCGCAGGTCCGACAGCCGCGGGCCGGTCTGGAAGACCGCGAGCAGCCGGCCGTCCACCAGCCGCAGCTGCAGCAGCCGCGCCTGCCGGTAGTACCGGTACATGTCGGCGAAGTCGCGCAGGAACCGCGGGTCGTCGAGCAGCCCCGGCACCGCCTCCGGCCCGACCGGGGTGAACGCGACGCCGTCCTCGCCCCGGGTGAAGCGGTGCAGCGAGAAGACGTCGCCGACCGCGGTCTCCGGCTTCAGCCCGAGGAAGACGTTGTAGCCGAACAGCATCACGTCGCCGAGCGCGACCACGTCGCGGGGCACGCAGTTGTGCGCGGTCCGGATCCGCTCGGTGCCGGCCAGCCGCGTCTCCGCGCCGCCGAACACCTCCAGCCGCCGCGCGTTCAGCGCCTCCGCGCGCCGCGCCAGCTCGCCGGCGTGCCCGGCGAGCCGCGCGCGCAGCACCTCGTAGGTCCCGTGGTCCAGCGCCGCCGCCTGCTCGTGCGCCGCCTCCCGGTCCGCCTCCGTCCCGCGGTCCAGTACGGCCCCGCCCGTGCCCACCCGGACGTCGTCAGTCACCCGTCTCTCCGATCTCCCTCATGCTGCGAACCCCCCACGGGCGGCTGCGGCGGGCCGCCGGTCCGTCGGCCCCCGGGCGCGACGACCCGCCGCAGGTCTCTTTGATCAGCCGGCGGCCACCGCGGTTCCGTTGACCTCCGACAGCGGCGCGTCGGCGACGCCGAGGCGGCGCGCGGCGTCCAGCAGGTCCTGGAGGCCGGCCGCCTCCGGGCCGCCCGACTTGATCAGCCGCAGCAGCAGCGCCGAGAGGGTCAGGTCCCGGACGCCGCCGGTGTCGATCGAGCCGAGCACCCGGGACAGGTCCGCCGGGAAGGACGACGTGCCGTCCAGCCACGGGCCCGCGAGCGACTGCGCGACCTCGGAGTGCCGCACGAAGCCGTCCACCGCCTTGCCGAGCGAGATCGAGCCGACCACGCGGTCGAAGAAGGCGGAATCGCCGCCGACGATGTCGATGTCGGCCTTCTCCAGGCCCGCCGCGAGGACGGTCGCCTGCGCCTCGGCCACCTGCCGCTGCGCTTCGAGGCCGGCGAGCCGGACGTCCTTCTCCGCCTCCAGCCGCAGCCGGTACTCCTCGTGCTGGCGGGACGCCTCGTCCAGCGCCGCCATGGCCCCGGCCTTCTCGTGCAGGCCCTCCGCCTCGGCGCGCAGGCTCTCCCGGATCCGGGCGGCCTCCGCCAGCGCCATCTCCTGCGCGGCCTGCGCCTCGGCGTGGCCGACCCGCTCGATGGCCTCGGCGCTGCGCTCGCGGACCTCGACCTCGGCGAGGCCGGGCGCGGCGGTCTCGGCGCGCAGCCCCTCCGCGAGCCGGGCCTTGGCCTCGGCGTCCAGCTCGGCGGCCTGCCGGCGCGCCTCCGCCATCGTCAGCTCCTCGCGGGCGCGGTGCTGCGCGGCGGCCTCGGCCGCCTCGGCGGCCTTGATGCCCTTGACCAGGTTCTCCTGCGCCTCCGCCTCCGCGTGGATGATCACCGACTGGCGGGCGCGCTCGGCCTCCTCGACCGTGCGGAGCCGCTTGATGGCCTCCTCCTGCTCGGCCACCGTCCGCTCGACCGCGATCCGCTCGCGGACGACGTTCGCGATCTCCCGCTTCTCGGCCTCGACCTCCTTGTCGGCGGCGATCCGGGTCAGCTCGGTCTCCCGCTCCCGGGCGATCACTTCGAGGAGGCGGTCCTTCTCGATGCGCTCGCTCTCGATCGCGAGGACGCGCTCCTTGTTCTTCGCGGCGACGGAGACCTCGCGGTCCTTGTTCTCGTGCTGCACGCCGAGCTGCTCGTCGGTGCGGATGTGCGCGGTCTGCGCGCGCAGCCGCTCCTCGGCCTTGACCCGCTCGATCTCCGCCTCCTCGCGGGCCCGGACGGTCTCGATCTCGCGCTCCTGGCGGATCTCCGCGTCGGCCTGGCGGCGCTCCAGCTCCAGGATGGCCTCCCGCGCCTCCACGTTCTGGCGGGTGATCTCCTTCTCCTCGTGGCGGGTGTACTCGTTGGTGCGGACGTGCTCGATCGCGGTCAGCTCGGTGATCTTGCGGATGCCCTGCGCGTCCAGGATGTTGGACTTGTCGAGCGACAGCAGCGGCGTCTGCTCCAGGTAGTCGATCGCCGCGTCCTCCAGGCTGTAGCCGTTCAGGTCCGTGCCGATGACCTGGATGATGTGGTCGCGGAACTCGTTGCGGCGGGTGTAGAGGTCGGCGAAGTCGAGGTGCTTGCCGACGGTCTTCAGCGCCTCGGAGAACTTCGCCGCGAACAGCTCCTGCAGCGTCTCCTGGTTGCTGGCGCGCTCGGTGCCGATGGCCTGCGCGACCTTGATGACGTCCTCGACGGTCTTGTTGACGCGGACGAAGAACGTGATGCGGATATCGGCGCGGATGTTGTCCTTGCAGATCAGCCCGTCCCGGCCGGTCCGCTCGATCTCGATCGTCTTGACCGAGATGTCCATCAGCTCGGCCCGGTGCAGGACCGGCAGGACGATCGCGCCGGTGAAGGTGACGTCGACCTTCTTGAGCTTGGAGATGATCAGCGCGCGGCCCTGGTCGACCTTGCGGAACAGGCGCGTCACCATCAGCACGAGGCCGAGGGCGATGAGCAGGGCGAGCGCGAGGAGCACGCCGGCTCCTATCGTGATGGTGTCCATGGGACTCCCTGTCGGCTGGGGGAACGAGGAAGCGGGGGTCGGGCGGGCCGGTCAGCGGACCGGGCGGGGCCCGCCGGCCAGGCCGGACGCCGCGTCGTGCGGCATGACCCAGAAGAACTGGCCGTTCGGATCGAAGTCGAAGATGAGGGCGGTGCTGCCGGCGGTCAGGCCCGTGCCGTCCGGCGCCGCGCCGGCCGCGGGGACGTCCGCCGCGGTCAGCCGGACCTGGATGATCGCGGACGAGCCGTCGGGCGCGGTGACCTCCGCCTGGCCGAAGTCCGTGCCCACCCGCCCGGTGCGGATGACGCACGGCAGCCCGACGAAGTCGCGCAGCGACGCCGCGACCTGGTCCTGGAAGACGCGGCGCAGCGGCAGCACCGCCGCCCGCGTCACGAGCCACGCCGCGGCCAGTGCCGCGGGCAGGGCCAGGAAGCGCAGGACGCCGCCGGAGGCCGCGACCGCGAGGCTCACGAACCACGCGACCGCGATCAGCAGGGACAGGACGACGGTGGCGGGCACGCCCCCGAGGCCGAGCACGGCGAGCCGCTCGGCGAGGAACCCGTCCCCGCCGTCCGCGTCGCCGCCGTGCGCGTCCCCGGCGCCGGCACCGGCCCCCGCGTCGGCATCGGTGCCGGCGCCGAGGAAGTCGACGCCGAGGCCGCCGAGCAGGACGAGCGCCCAGTACCCGGCGACCACCAGGAGAGAGAAGCTGAAAAGAGCGGTGGGAAAACCGAATGCGGCATCGAGGAATTCGCCCATGGAAATGCACGCTCCCGCATCGAGGCGTCATTGACCGTCCGGGCGGCCGAAACGGCGTCCCGGTGTTGAGAATGGATTCCAGCGAGGAGGCCTCGCTGCGCGGGGAGGCTCCGCCGGGCGAGCGGGAACGGCTCGCGCCGGGCGGGGAAGAGGGCCGTGCTCAGCTATCTGGGAACGCGTGCGCCCAGGCGACGTGGCTCAGGTCGTACGGCCTGGCGTCCTGGGGGCGGGTTCGGCGCGGCGGCGCCGGCGCAATGAAAAAGTGCCGGGGGGTCATCCAATGCCCTCCTGATCGGAGACGAATCCTGTCTCGCCGACCAGTCTTCCCGGCACACCGGTAGTTACTTTAGCTTATTTCTCGCCCGAAGGGAAGTCTTAAAGCGGCGGATCACTCCATATGGGGCGTTGACCTCGCCATTCACCGCGAAAGCGGTGATCTCCGGGCGGCCGCCGGGGGACGTTCAGCTTGCGTTGAGGTTCGCTGGAGGTCGCGTTCAGGAGCGGCCGCTACCGTCGCCCGCCATGACCCCGCCCGCCACTCCGCCCGGCGCGTCGCCCGGCACGACCCCGCCCGCCGCGCCGGCGGAGACCTGCCGGCCGATCTTCGTCCTCGGGTGCCCGCGCTCCGGGACGACGCTGCTCCAGCAGATGCTGCACTCGCACCGGCGCATCGCGTTCCCGTCCGAGACGCGGTTCGTGCACGTGGCCTACGAGCGGCGGCACGAGTTCGGCGACCTGGAGCGGGAGGAGAACCGGCGGGCGCTCGCGGAATGGATCACCGGCGGGAAGGACACCAAGTTCGCCGTCCTCGGCCTGGACGCCGCCGAGGTGGTCGAGGAGATCGTGCACGGGCCGCCGACGCTCGGGTCGGCGCTGGCGGCCGTCTTCCGCCGCTACGCGCGGGCGCACGGCAAGCCGCGGTGGGGCGACAAGCGGCCGAGCTACTTCCGGCGGGTGCCGATGCTCCAGCGGATGTTCCCGGATGCGCAGTTCGTCCACCTCGTCCGGGACGGCCGGGACGCGGTCAGCTCGCTGATGCGCATGCCGTGGTTCGAGGGGGACCTCCATGCCGCCGCGCTGACCTGGCGGGAGGCGGTGGACACCGGCCGCCGCCTCGCCGCCCGCCTCGGCCCGGACACCTTCTACGAGTTCCGCTACGAGGACCTCGTCGCCGAGCCGGAGGAGGAGCTGGCGAAGCTGTGCGCGTTCCTCGGCGAGGAGTACGACCCCGCCATGACCGAGGCGTACCGGCACGCCCGGCGGACGGTGCCGTCCGAGCGCAGGTGGCATCTGCGCACCCACGAGGCGCCCAACACCCGCAACGTCGGCGCGTGGCGCGAGCGCATGGAGGCGGGGGAGGCGGACCTGGTCGAGCACGTCCTCGCCGGCCGGCTGCGCCACCACGGCTACGAGCTGGCCGGCGCCGCGCGCCCCGCCGCCGCGCAGCTCGCGAAGTTCCACCGGCTGGCCGCGCACCGCTGGCGGTGGCGGCACACGCAGGCGGCACTGGACCGGCTCGCGCAGGCGCGGGAGCCCAACCCCGTCGCGTCCCGGCTGACCGGACCGGTGCGCTGACCCGAGGGTCTGAGGACTGATGCGACGGGGACAGGTGAGTCTGTCCCCAGGGCAAGGAGCCCGCGACCGGCCCGCGTGGGACGAGTCTGGGCGGTTGTCCGAAATTCTCATGGAACGTGCCCGGTGCGCCGCGCCGTGCGCGCCGCGCGCCGCCGCGAGCCTGCTGGGGAACCGCGCAGGTGGCGTGCCGTAGTGCACCGCGCGGGGGAGAACCGGACCGCTGGGGCGGACGGGGACAGCGTTTTCCGATCATGGTGGCCTGGGCCCCTTAACGGCGGGGTTACCGGCCGGTAACCCGAGTACCGTTTTTACCGGCGTGCTGACTTAATTTACGGAACAGAGACATGGCCGTGTCCGATCGTTCACCATGCCGACCTGAGACACATCCTGCTTTTGGTTGTATCTTGCGTGTTGCTCGTCACCCGGTAGCTATCGCGATTGATTCGACGATCCTCTGACATAAGGAGGAGTGCGGTGACCACATCGGAAACTATTTCCCACGCCGAGCTGCAATCGTGGCTTCTTGACAGGATCGCCTTCTACCTCGACAGACCCCCGGAAAACATCGATCCATCCGTCGAACTCGCCCGCTACGGGGTGGACTCCGTCTACGCGATCAGCATCATCAGCGACATCGAGGACCACCTCCAGGTCGAGGTCGACGTGGCCGAGGCCCGGCGCCGCGAGACGGTGACCGCGCTCACCGACTACCTGCTCGAACTCGTCGCGTGATGGGCGGCCGGCCCGGGGACGGGCCCTTGATGGTGGTGCTCGGCGACAGCGTGGCCGAGGGGCAGGACGACCCGGACCCCGCCGGCGGGTGGCTCGGCTGGGCCGGCCGGATAGCCGACCACCTGGGCTTTCCCCGTGAATCGATGCTGAACGCCTCCGACCCGGGTGCGACGATCGAGGACGTGGTCCGCGACCAGCTGCCGGCCGTCCGGCATCTGCGGCCGGCGCTCGTGGTGCTCGGCTGCGGCATGAACGACGCGCTGCGCGGCTTCGAGCGCGCCGCCGCGGCGGCGCGGCTGGACGAGCTGTTCGGCTGGGCCCGCGGCACCGGCGCCGTGGTGCTGGCGATCCCGGTGCCCCGGCCGCCGCTGCTGGACCTCACCCCGATGTCGCAGTTCCGCAAGAAACGGACCGTCCAGCGCATTCATGACTTCAACGAGGAGCTCGACCGGGTCTCCCGCGACTTCGGAATGGCATTCCCGGAACGGGAGACGGTCGCGAAAGTCGCTGACCCCGCGATGTGGAGTTCCGACGGAATCCACCTCAACCCGCGCGGGCACGCATATGTGGCGGAGGTGATCGCGGAGATAGCGGGCAGCCTGCTCGGCGAGCGGGTGGGCTGAGCTTGGCCTCGGGGGCCGGACCGGCAGTGTGGAAAACATATGAAAAGACCATTCTCGTTCGCGCGCGCGTCCCAGTCGATGATGCTGATCCCGCTGGCTCCCGTGCTGGCCGTCCAGGCGTGGTGGACGGTGCGCCGGACACCGCGGCTCGACCCCGCCGGCGGGGACGAGCACGGCTTCGTGCAGGGCGCGAACCCCGGCGCCGGCCGGCCCGCGTTCCGCGTCGTCGTGATCGGGGAGTCCACCGCGGTCGGCGTCGGGGCGTCCCGGCACGCCGAGGCGCTGCCGGGCTTCCTCGCCGAGGCGCTGGGCGAGCGCCTGCGGCGCAGCGTGGCGTGGTCGGTCTCCGGTGAGAACGGCGCGACGGCCCGCCGGATCACCGGCGGCCTCGTCCCGCCGCCCGGCGGCTCCGCGCCGGACCTCGTGGTCGTCACCGTGGGGATCAACGACCTGATCCGGCGGCGCCCGCTGCGCCGCTGGGCGGCCGACGTCGCCGAGCTGGTCGGCGTCCTGCGCGCCCGGTACGCGGAGGCGGCCGTGCTGGTAGCGGGCATGCCGCCGGTGCACCGGTTCCCCGCGATCCCGCGGCCGCTGCGGTACGTGCTCGGCGCCCGCGCGCGGACCATGGACCGGATCATGGCGGAGGCGGTCCGGGCGGGCGGGGCCGTCCACGCTCCCATGGACGAGGCGATGGCGCGCGACCGCGCGCTGTTCGCCGCCGACGGCTTCCACCCGTCGCCCGCCGGCTACCGGGCCTGGGCCCGGGACCTCGCCCGCGCCGCCGCCCCGTCCGCCGGCCTCCGCGCCGCCGAGCCCGCCGCCGAGCCCGCGGCCCCGCGCAGCCTCCCGCCCGGCGCCCCGTCCGGCACCCGGTCCAGCACCGTGTCCGCCGCCGCCCGGACCGCTCCCGGCCCGCCGGCCGGCGAGCGCACGAGCACGCCCCCCGCCGGCACCGCCCCGCCACGGAAGAACTGACACGGCAAGCGAAGGGAGCAGCTCGGATGACGGTTCCCGGAACGTTCCGTTCGGCGGTGGAGGCCAAGGACCTCGCCGCCGTCACCCGCGTCCTCGACCCGGGCATCGAGTTCCGCAGCCCGGTGATGGTGAAGCCCTATATCGGCCGCGACACGGTGACCTCGCTGCTCGCGGTGCTGTTCGAGGTGTTCGAGGAGTTCCGCTACACCGACGAGCTGGTGAGCCGCGCCCCGAACGGCGCCGGGCCGCCCACCCAGGCGCTGATCTTCGACGCGCGGGTGCTGGGCAAGGACGTCCAGGGGCTGGACCTGCTCAGCTTCGGCGCCACCGGCCTGGTCACGGGCCTGACGGTGATGGTCCGCCCGCTGCCCGCGGCGATGACGCTCGCGCGGGCCGTCGGGCGGCGGATGGAGGAGGCCGCGGGAAAGGCCGGCAAGCGCGCCGACGACGGCGCGGACGACGGAAGAGACGACTCGGGGGGAGCGGAGGGGGCGGGGGGCCCGTCCGGCACGACGCGGTCATAGGGGCGCGAGACCGCAGTGCGTGGCAGGACAGCGCGGCTCCGGGAGCCGCCCCAGGGATAAAGGGAGTGGAAAGAAAGATGGACAGTAAGGTCCCCGCACACCCCGTGAACCCCGCGTTCGCGGCCCCGGCGCTCGCGGACCCCGCGACCGCGGGCCCGGCGCCGGCGGGCGCGCCGCCGGGCGAGCCTCCGGCGGGGC